>CAYQRT010000029.1:0-16836 GCA_964419695.1 uncultured Spirochaetaceae bacterium
CTCCGATCTCCTGCTCCCAAAGCAGGCGCCTTAGCCGCTAGGCTACATCCCGATGAGTGCAGAATATATCCGTTTTTATAGGCGTGGTCAAGCTTGCCAATTTCCCGCCTCTTTTCTATACTAGCCGCGTGCGAATCCTGGGATTACTGCTTATAGGTCTGCCGGTGCTCATCAACGTGGCGCTGATCGTGCACGTCATCAAGACGGGCCGCGACCGCAGCTGGATCTATATCATCTTCTTCATCCCCGTGGCCGGCGCCCTGGTCTATTTCTTTGCGGAGATCCTGCCCGCCCTTTTGGGGCACCCACGGATCAAGGAGACCGGCCGTTCCGTGTTCCGCCGCCTCAACTCAGGCGGGCGCCTCTCCCGCCTGGAACGGGAGTTGGAGCTGGCTCCCACCTTTGCCAACCGGCGCAAGCTGGCCGACGAATATTTCTTACACGGCAACTACCCCGAGGCCATCCGCCGCTACCAGGAATGCCTCTCCGGATTCGACGCGGACAACCGGGAAGTGGCCTTCATCCTCTCCCGATGCTATTTTGAAACCGCGGACTACGCCCGCGCCCGGGAGACGCTGGCCAGGCTGCGGGACGACGCCGGCCTCTTCAAGAAATACGACATCGACCTGCTCTGGGCCCGGGTCCTGGAGAAATCGGGCGCGGCGGCGGAAGCCGAGGCGGCCTACGCCGCCATCGCCCCCCGGTATCCCGGGTTCGAAGGGTACGGGCGCTACGGCCTCTTTCTGAAAAACGCGGGCAAAACCGAAGAGGCCCGCCGTCAGTTCGACACCATCCTCAAGCTGTACACCACCCTGCCCCGCGTCAACCGCCGGGCCGAGGCCGAGTGGATCCGCACCGCCCGCCAGGAAAACGCCTCTCTCCGCCAACCGGATTAGTCAATTCATCCCCTCTCTTTTTTCTTGTCCTCCCCGTGTTACCTGTGTGTCTTCGTGGTGGAAATTCTATGCGGGTTCTTCCACGCCCCCTTGATAAAATCCCCCACATTTGCAACAATGGATCCCTAAACTCCATGAGGGAGGTGTTTCATGCACGAAATTGACACGCCGCGTCCGGAACTCACTGAAAAACTTCGCTGCCTGCAGATCTTCGCCAACCTCTCGCTGGAGGAAATCGACAAGCTCTTCCCCCTGTGCGAATTCGCCGCGTATGACGATAAAGAAAAAATCATCCGCCAGAACGAGACCAGCACGTTTCTCTGCGGCATCCTGGAGGGAAACGTCACCGTGTCCTCTACGAGCAAGGAAGGCCGGGAGGTACGCCTGGGCCGCGTACACAAGGGTGACATTGTGGGCGAGGCCTCGCTTTTTTTCGACGTGCGCCGCACCGCGGACGTGGTGGCGGACGGGCCGGTGGAGATCGTGAAGATCACGCGGGACAACTTCATCGGCTACGTCAACAATTTCACCAAGGCGGGCGTCAAAGTCTTCGCCTTCATGATCTTCAGCCTCATCCACAAACTCAAGAACATCAACACCGAACTGGTCTTTGAGAAGGAATCGACCGTCACGGCCGAGGAACTGGACCAGCTCAAGAAATACTTCGCCCCGCTGGTGGACGACCTCATGCCGTAGGCAGGGCGCCAGCGGGAAGGCGCGCCTCATGAAGAACCAGTCTCCCCCCATCCCCGATCAGCCTCCCCCCCAGCCGGCGGACAATGATCAGGCCATCTTCGCCGTGCTCTCCCACGAGCTCAAATCCCCGGTCAATTCCATCGAATCCCTCCTCCGGGTCGTCGCGGACGGATTTTCCGGGGAGGTCAATCCCAAGACGCTGGAACTGGTTAAAAGCGCCCTGGCCAAGACCGAAGAGGCCCGGGAACTCATCACCGACCTGCTTCACCTGGAAAAATATTCCCAGGGGCGGTTGGAACGGCGGGAGGAAGACCTGTCCGAAATCGTGGCAACCGCCTTCCACCGCTTGAAGCAGGCGGCCGTGGTCAAAAACATATCCTTCTCCCTGCAGAGCCCGCCCGGTGTCCGCCTGGTCGTGGCGGGCGACCGCGAGGGCCTCTCCCTGGTCTTCGGCAACCTGATTGACAACGCCCTCAAGTACACGCCCGAAAGCGGGCGCGTCACGGTCACGCTGGCCGAGGGGGAGTCCGCCCGCGCGGCCCTGGTGAGCGTGGCGGACACGGGACCCGGTATCGGGGAAGAGGACCTGCCCCGCCTTTTCACGCCCTTCTTCCGGGCCCGCCGCTCCCGGGCCAAGGCGCCGGGCACCGGCCTGGGCCTCTCCATCACCAAGCGCATCGTGGAGGAACACGGCGGCCGGGTGGACGTATCCTCGACCACGGACAAGGGCACGGTCTTCACCGTGCGCCTGCCCTACCTGCGCCGGGAAAAAACCAAGGTGCGGGAACGGAAGCGCGTGGTCATCATCGGCGGGGTGACCGCCGGACCCAAGGCCGCCGCCCGGCTGCGGCGCCTGGACGAAACCTGCGACATCACCATCATAGAAAAGAGCGAGTTCCTCTCCTACGCGGGCTGCGGCATTCCCGCCTACCTGGCCGGCAAGGTCCAATCCCCCAAGGCCCTCATGACCACGGCCGACCACACCCTGCGGGACGTTCACTTCTTTGAGCACATCAAGGACATCAAGATTCTCAACAAGACCCTGGCCGTGCGGATCGACCGGAAAAAGAAGGAAGTCATCGTCCGCGACCTCTCCAGCGGGGTGGAAACGGCGCTGCCCTACGACACGCTGCTCATCGCCACCGGGGCCCGGTCGCTGGCGCCCCGGCTGCCCGGCGTGGAGGGGCACTGCGTCCTATCCCTCTACAAGATCGAGGACGCGGAACGCATCCGCACCCTGCTGGCCGACCGGCCGGCGGCCGAGGTCTACATCATAGGAGGGGGTTTGATCGGCGTGGAGACCGCGGAGAGCCTGATGGCCACGGGCGCGCGCGTCACCATCCTGGAAAAGGGCACCCACATCCTCCCGGTCTTCGACCCGGACATCGCCGACAAGATCCGCGAGATTCTCAGCCTGAAGGGCGTCAAGGTGGTGACCGGCGTGAAGATCAAGGAGCTGGAGCACGAGGACTCCCGCTGCCGTATCGTCACCACCGCGGGTGAGTACCGGGCCGACCTCATCATCCTCTCCACCGGCGTGGCGGCCAATGCCGAGCTGGGCCGCCAGGCGGGGCTGAGCCTGGGCCCGCGGGGCGGCATCGCCGTGAACGAGCACCTGCGCACCTCGGATCCCCACATCTTCGCCGCGGGCGACTGTGCGGAGACTAAAAGTCCCTTGGGCGCCGCGGTTTCCTTCCTGCCCCTGGGATCCATCTCCACCAAGATGGGGCGGATCGCCGCGGACAACATCGCGGGACGCAAGACCGCCTACCGGGGCGGGCTGGGCACCACCATGTTCCGTATCTTCGAGACGGCCGTGGCCCGCACGGGCTTGAGCGCGGCCCAGGCCCGTCAAGAAGGGTATGATCCGGAGACGGTCATCGCGAGCGGCCTGGATCACGCCCACTACCACCGGGGCGCCGACGACGTGGTCATCAAGGTCATCGCCGACCGCAAGACCAAACGCCTCCTGGGAGCGCAGGGATACGGCCGGGGCGCGGTGGTGCCCCGCATTGAGATCCTGGCCTGCGCCATCGACCGGGGCCTCGCATTATGCGAGGTGTTCGCCCTGGACCTGGGCTACTTCCCGGCCTTCAACAATCCCATCGACATCCTGCAGACGGCCTGCATCGTCCTGGAAAACAAGATCGACGGGTTGCTGCGCACCATCACCCTGGCCGCCTTCCTCAAGGACGGGGGCGCCACCGCCGTGGTGGACCTGAGCCCCATCGCCGATTTCACCTTCCAGGCCGTGCCCGGATCGATCAATGTCCCCCTGGAAAATCTGCGGGGCGCGCCCTTCCCCTTCGACAAGAAAACGCCCGTCATCCTCTGCTCCAAGACCTCATCCCGCGCCTACGAGGCGTACCGCTATTTGGCCTCGCAAGGCTATGAACGGCTGCGCGTGCTGGAGGGCGGGTATATCCATTTTAAAAAAGGATAGGAACTTCGAATCCCTTCAATAACTATGCTTCAGGCGAGGAGGTTGTCCGCCTTCTGCAGAAGCACCTTGGGTTGGATGGGCTTGGCGAGGTAGTCGTCCACCGGCAGCCAGTCCGGATCCCCGGCCGAGGATTGGAAGTCGATATTGGTGGCCTGGTCCACGCTGGTGAGCATGAGGATTTTGGTCCCGGCCAGGTCCCTGTTCTTCTTGAACTCGCGGGCCAGTTCGAAACCGGTGCTGGTGGTGTCCATCATCACGTCCAGAACAATAAGCTCGGGCCGGTAGGATTTGAGGATCTCGCAGGCCTCGTCCCGGCCGCCGGCTTCCTTCAGCTCGTACTTGGTTTCAAGAATGGTATGGATGGCTTTTCTCAGATCCGGATCGTCGTCAATGATGAGTACCTTTTTCACGGTGCAGTCCTTTCCGGCCCTCAGCCCGGGAGTTGCATTCAATTAATAGCAAAAAGGCCCGGCCTGTCAAGCGGGGCGGGGAATCTCCTCACCCCCCCGTCATCTTCACCAGGAGCCCGATCAGCATCACCGTGCCCGTGGCCAGAAACAACAATCCCGACGCGATCTTGAGCGCCTTCTTGGGAACGAACCGCGCGATGAGGTGCCCGGCCAGAACGGCCACCAGGGTGGCGGCGGTCAGGGCCAGGCCCGCCCCGATGATGACCGAAAGGATATTCCCCCGCTCCGCGGCCAGGGAGAAACTGGCGATCTGGGTCTTGTCCCCCAACTCGGCCAGGAACACGATGACAAAAGTGGAGAGGAAGAGCTTCAGGCGGTTCATGGCTGCGTTCCCTCCCGGTACGACGTAAAAATCGCGATGTGCCCGGTCTCTTCGGCCGCCAATGATTCCAGCAGGCCGCAGAGATCGTCTCCCTGATGGTGTTCCTGGGAGAGGTGCCGGTAAAACCAGTCGTACAGTTCCCGGACCGCCTCTTCCATACTGATAACCGCCTCCAACGCCTCGGGGAACGGTTTGCGAGACAGGCCGCGGGGAATGTGCAAGCGGTCGGTCAACGCCTTCAATTTTTCATCTTCATTTATATCGTCTTTGAACAGACGCTTCTCCTTGAGGAGTGTCTTGAACACCAGGGCGTGTCCGCTTTCCTCGCGCAGGAGATCCCGGACCCGCTGGTCGTACTTGCCGGCGTTCCTGAAGATCCTGGGCACGGCCCGTAACAGCGCCGTCTCGTGGCCGATTGTCTTTAAAAACAGGGCTTTGACCGGCGGCGCTTCCCTGGAGAAAAGAATGTAAAAGCCGAAACCGAAAAACAACGCCACCGCCGCCCAGGATGTATACTGCGGCAGGAGCCGCGAGGCCACGCCGCCCAACAGGGCCGCCAGCACGCTGGAACAGGTCAGGGCCAGGGAGGTGGCAATGAAAATAATTACCGGACTCTTGGCGGTGGAGGTCAGGGAAAAAGCCACCAGCTGCGTTTTGTCTCCCAATTCCGCCATAAAGACCAGCACAAAAGCGGTGAGAATAACTGCAAAATCGATCGTCATGCTGATCCAATATTCACATTCCGATTATACACTGTCAAGCATTGTCATCACAATTATCTTTTCAAGTTCTTTTTCCCCTATCCATCTTTTCCCCGCACCTTTCCTCCTTCACCTTCCCGGCCTCTCTTCGTGATCTTCGCGTCTTCGCGGTGACCCCTCCTCCATGCTCTCCGCAAGCCCCGGCCTTGACGCAACCAACGGCACCCACTACATTCGGTGTAGAAAGGTAATCCTCATGCAATCCTTCACCCTGGCCGTCATCCAGAACCGGCCCTCCTTCGACAAGGAGCGGAATCTCGCCGACGTCCTGCGCCTGATCGCGCACGCGCGCCGGCGGGGCGCCGAGGCGGTTTGCCTGCCGGAAATTTTCATCTACCCCTATGTGTTGTCCCGCCTGCCGGAAGCGGCGGAGGAGGACAACGCCTCACTCTCCCGTCTGCAGGAGGCGGCCCGCCGCCATCGCATCTACCTCTGCACCGGTTCCCTCCCCGTTCGGGAAAACGGGCGGTTGTACAACCGCGCCTTTCTTTTGGGCCCGGACGGCGACGTCCTCTTGACCCACGACAAGGCCCACCTCTTCGACGTCCGCCTGCCGGGACTGGCCGCGGCCGAGTCCGCGGTGTTTACGCCCGGACACACCCTGGGTACGGTACAAACGCCTTGGGGAGTATTCGGCCTGCTGGTCTGCTACGACATCCGCTTTCCCGAGGCGGCCCGCCGCCTCGCTTTATCCGGGACCGAGGTGCTGTTCGTGCCCGCGGCTTTCAACCACGTGACCGGGCCCGCCCACTGGCATCTCACGTTCCGGGCCCGGGCCGTGGAGAACCAATGCTTCGTGGCCGCGGTCTCGCCCGCCGTGACACCGGGTGCGTCCTACCGGGCCTACGGGCATTCCCTCATCATCGACCCCTGGGGCAGAATTCTGGCCGAGGCCGGCCGCGGTCCGGCCGTCCGGCTGGCGCGTCTGTCCGCGGAAACGCTGGACGCCACCCGGGCCCGCCTGCCCCTGCTGCGGCAGCGGCGGACCGACTTATACTGAGGCGGCGGGCTTTTTTATATCATGAAACCCGAGCCGTCTCTCTTTTCTTGTTTTCCGCGTTCAACTATGCTAATGTATTATTGACCGGCAGATCCGTATATAGATACTAATACCCAAGGAGCATGATCATGTCGCGGTTCAGACGGATGGACGTTTTGCTGAAGATAGAAGCCACGGGACTGGTGCCCGTGTTCTATGAACCCCACGTGGAAGTGGCCCGGGAACTCATGGCGGCCTGCGCCGAAGGCGGTGCCGGTGTAGTGGAGATGACCAACCGCGGCGATCACGCGGTGGAAGTATTCAGCCAGCTGGAGCGGTACGGCCGCGACCGGTATCCCGACCTGATGCTGGGCGTGGGTTCGATTGTGGACGCCCCCACCGCGGCTCTCTACATCGCCGCCGGCGCCGCGTTCGTGGTGGGCCCCTCGCTGGATCGGGAGACCGCCCTGCTTTGCAACAAGCGCAAGATCCCCTACCTGCCCGGCTGCGGCAGCATGACCGAAATTTCATCCGCCCATGAGCTGGGCGTGGAAATCTGCAAGATCTTTCCGGGCGCCTCGGTGGGCGGGCCGGACTTCGTCAAGGCCGTCAAGGGACCCTGCCCCTGGACCTCGTTCATGCCCACCGGCGGCGTGGACCCCACTCCCGAATCGCTGGAGCGGTGGTTCAACGCCGGCATTACCGCCGCTGGTATCGGTTCCAAACTCATCTCCCGGGACCTGGTCAAGGCCGGGAACTACCGGGCGATTGCCGAAAACGTACGCCGCACTCTGGGCCTTATCGCCGATATCAAGAAGAAAATACGGCGGTAGCGATGAAAAAGCACATCCCCCCACCCAACCCGCGGCGCCTCCTCCCGTTTTTTATCATCTGCGCTGTGGTCACCGCCTGCGCGCCCGCTCCGCCTCCGGCGCCGGACCACATTCCGTTCGGCGACTTCACGTACGCCAACGACTACCTGGACTGGCTTATACGCCGCGAGATGCGGCAAGCCGGTATCCCCGGCTGCGCCGTGACCATCGTCTCCCGGGACAGGGTGATTGCACGAAAAATCTACGGCATAACCGATAAAAACACCAAAGTCCCCGTAACCGAGGACACCGTGTTTCGCGCCGGATCCCTCACCAAATCAATCACCGCGTTGGCGGTCATGAAACTCTCCGAGCAGGGCCTGGTGGACCTGGACGCGCCTCTGACCGACTACCTGCCGGAGTTTGCCATGAAAAGCCGCTTCCCGGCGGCCCGGCCGATCACGCCGCGCCTGCTGCTCAGCCACCAGGCGGGACTGCCGGCGGACTACCTGGCCGGCATTATGGGAGACCAACGCCTGAGTCCGCGGGAACTCATCCAGGCGCTCAATAAAGAATACCTGAACGCGCCTCCGGGGCAACGATTCATGTATTCCAACACGGGCTACGGCCTGCTGGGGGCGATGATCGAACGGATAACGGGACAGCGGTATGAAACCTACGTGCAGCGGGAGGTCCTCGATCCGTTGGGCCTGACGCACTCATCCCTGGCACTCACCCCCGCGCAGGCGCCGCGGCTGGCCAGCGGCCACTTGCCGCACGCCCTGGGTTTCATGCCCGGTTCGGGAAACGACACCCAGCCCGTACCCTATTTCCCCATCCGCGACGGCGCCGCCGGCGCGCTTTTAACCGACATCGCGGATCTGGGCGCCTATGTGCAGTTTCTCATGAATGACAAGGAGAAAAACGGAAAAGGAATCATCTCCAACGCGTCCTTCGCGGAGATGATCCGCGCGCAGCCGGCGCCGGAGCGGGTGTTCCTGTCGGTGGACTATGGCCTGGGGTTCATGCGCGGTACCTTCCGCTATGAAGGCACGGACGACATCATCCACCACTCCGGCAACGTCAATGGCTTCTATTCCATGATGCTCTTCTCCCCCTCGCGGGGGCTGGGCATGGCCCTGCTCACCAATTCTTCGGCCGGATTCTTCCCCAGCTATCGGATCTGCTCACTGGCGTTCCGGCGCTATCTGGCGGCCGCCACGGGGGAAGCGTCCCGTCCCCTGCTCCCCGTGGAAGAGAAACAGACGCCGGTGGCCCCCGCGGACCTGGATGAGTGCCGCGGGCATTACGCGCTCATGGGCCTGGTGGTGGATGTCACCCGCGCGGGCGGCGAATTGCGGCTGGCCATCCCCGCGGCCGGTCTGGAAATGGCCCTGGTGCCTTTGGGAAACGACCTGTTCCGCCCGGAGATGCGCCTGTTGGGGCTGGTGCCCGTCAACATCTCCTCCTGGATCGGTTTTGAGCGGACCCGGGTGCGTTTCCTCCTTCACGGAGACGGATCAGGTTTCATGCAGCTGGAGGGCCTGGCCGGCACGGCGCTCGTCACGGCCTCCCTGATCAAGACAGACAAGCCCGTACCCACATCCGCGGCCGAACGCTATCTGGGCCTCTACCTGATAGAGCGTTTGGAACGCGACCGGCCGGCGCTCGACCTCTATCTGCCCATGCGGAAGATCCGCCTGGAAAATAAAGACGGTTGGATCATGCTTACCAGCCCCGAATTGGGACAGGGAGTGGGCATGGCGCTCTCTTTCGTCAATGACCGGGAAGCGGTTCTGCTGGGCACCGGCGAAACGATTTTCTTCGAAGACGGAATCATGCGGGCGACGGGCCTGAAGGCCCGGCGGGAAGAGGGCCCCTAGCCGGTCAGTCTTCCGTCTCCGGCGCCTCCCTAAGGGATGGCCCGGCTTGATCCGCCGGGGCCGGAGGCGCGTTCAACTTCCTGACATAGCGCGCCGCCCATACCACGGCGATGATGCTGGACAGCCAGGAGGCGGTGATCAGTCCGGCGTAGACGCCGTTTGCCCCCCAGCCTAATCCGATTCCCATGATATAGGCGAAGGGCACCGCAAAAACGATGGTGCGGAAAATCGTGATAATCAGGGAATAGAAAGCCCGGCGCACGCCCTGGAACAGGGCCGAGGAAAGCAGTCCTCCGGCCGTGGCCGGGTAGAAAATCCAGATCACCCGGAGGAAGGCGGTGATATCGGGCGCCAGATGACGCGTCTGCGGCGACCAGGTAAAAAGCAGGGCGATGAACGGCGCGCCCACCGCGGTCAACAGCGCGATACCGCACTCAAGAATCAAGCCCGCCTTGATCGAATACGAATGCACGATCTTCAATTTCTGATACGCCTTGGCCCCGAACGAGGCGGCGGAGACCGAGGTAACCGCCGTGCCCATGCCGATCAGGGGCAGGATGGCTATGCTCACCACGGTCCAGCCGGCGAAGAACACCCCCACCAACCGGTTCCCCACGGCCTGTTCATGACCGATGGCGGATAGAATGATGGTGAAGAGAAACATCTGAATCGACATGGCTCCCTGAATGAGCATGGTGGGAACGCCGATGGAGGCGATGCGACCGATGACCGCGGAACGGAAACGGAAGCCGCGCAGGGTGAGACGCACGTAACTTTTTCTTTCAATAAAAAGCCAGTAGATCAGGGGCAGCGAGGAAATCACAATTGAGATGAGCGAGGCCCAGGCCGCGCCGGCCACCCCCAGCTTGAGTCCGTAAATAAAGAGCGGATCAAGGGCGATATTCAGCAGGGAGCCGATGGCGATGGCGACCATGGACTTGGTGGCGCTGCCCTCGGACCGCAGCAGGGCCGTGGCGATGTTGTTGAGGATCAGAAACGCCGTGCCGATAAACATGACCCGCCCGTACGATACCGCCTGGTCGAGGGCGCTGGTGGCACCCATGAGCGAGAAGACGGGGCGGGCCAGGATGACGAAGGGAACGGAAAAAACCAGCGCCACGATCACTCCGATCAGGAGGGTGTGCATAGCCGCGCTGGAGGCCTGGTCCGGCTTGCGCTCGCCGATGGCATGCGACACGACCGCCCCGCCGCCTACGCCCAGCCCGGTGGCCAGGGCGATGGATAGAATAAGCAGAGAGAAGAAATATCCGGTGGCGGATAGCGCGTCTTCCCCCAGACCGGAGACCCAGAAGCGGTCCGCCACGTTGTAGAGGGAACTTAACCCCATGGCCAGAATCATGGGCAGGGAGAGTTTGATAATGGCCTTCTTGGGATCGCCCAGGAGCACCTGGACGCCCCGCGTGGGAGCGAGTTGAGAATCGCCGCTCGGGTTCGTATCACTCATAAAAAGGTAAACCTCATCTTCAGTATTGGAAAAACACTCTGTTGTATCTTACATGACCATTTCGGTATCGGCAATTAAATATTGATAAAATACGCCCCTCCGTCAATCTTTTTCAACGCCTTGCCATACGTGCCGCAGGCTGCTATGTGGTACACGACGGGCTGACGCCAAGCCGGCCTCCCGCTCCGCTGTTTACTAGACAACGTGTATACAAGCTCATGGAAGGGAGCACACCGGTGAAAGCCTTTTTGAAAATCCTGAGTGCATTTTCGATCATTCTCATGTTGTCCTGCCAGAGCGGCGCCGCGCCTTTGCCCGGCGACGATCGGCCGCGACAGTTCCACCACACGGTGCTCGAAGAACCCAAAGTGATCAAGAAAATCCCCATCGTCCAGGCGGGCGAATACGGCCGGTATGTCGGCCGGCTTGACCTCTATTTCACGCTGGAAAACGGCCGCTATGTACTCAAACGCTTCAAGGGAGTCCTCATACCCATTACCGAGGACCTGCCCGCCGATCCGGCAATCAAGGCGCTCATCGACGGTTATCTCCACCAATCCGAAAAAGACGCCGCCTGAATACCGGTGTACCCATACCGTCGCTGAGCGATTTTCTGAAGTTACATTCGGCGGCATGCGAGAAACAGATAATTACCGCCAAGCAAAATTCATCCCATGACTGATCTAAAGATGCCGATAGTGCCCGGTTTCTCCTCGGCCGCCGCCGACAATCCTTTATTCCCTGATTGCAGCAATGAATGCTTTTATATTTTCTGAAGTTACTCCGGGGGGCATGCCCCCACCGCAGGAGAACAGCACCCGGGTCCGTTCCTGGAGGGAGGCCGCCAATTCGCGGGCGGCCCGGGCCACGTCTTGGGGCGTACCGGCGGCCAACACGTCCCGGGGCGGGATGTTGCCCACCAGGGTCACCTCGCCCTTGGTCAAGGTCTTAAGCTCGGCCAGGGTCACGTCAAAGCCCATGTTGAAGAGGTTGACACCCATCTCCGGCAGCAGGGGCGCGCAGACGCGGCAGGGGGCGTCGTTGTGAAGGAAACGAACAGAAAAACTATTATCGAACAACTCCCGGAAGTACGGCAGGCCGAACCGGCGGAACTCCGGTTCTCCCATGAAGCCGATGATGTCGTCCAGTAAAAATACGCCCTCGATGGTGGGGAACGTCTCACGCTGCAGGGCCAGCCAGTCCTTAAGGAAAGCGGTGATCTTTTTCATGAGTGTTTCGGCCCTGTCCGGCTGCATCATCATCATCGTAAGGAATTCGGTGGAGCCCATGAGGTAGCTGGCGATGTTGAGCGGACCGCGCGCCACGGCGAACCGGATTGCATGGCCGGCTGCCTCAATCTTCGGTTGAGCCAGCCTTAAACGATTGAGGATGAACGGCAGGAGGCCGTCCGTGCGCGGATCGGGTTCCGGCAGATCGTCGATATCCTCCGCCGAACGGATCACGCGGTGGGCGTGCGGGAACTCATTCCGCGGAAAGGTGGAACGGGCACCGAACGCGCTCGGCTCCGTACACATGCCGAACTCGCTCCAGAACCCCGGCAGGAAGAGTACGTCAGGAAAATCCGAGAGCGCCTTGAGATTGGCTTTGAGCCATGACTCGTCATTGGAAAAATAATCAAGGATGCTGATGCCGTACCAATGGGGAAGCCAGGGACAGTCGATGATGAATCCCACGGGCGCGGGCGTCACCGTTTCGCCCTGGATAAGCCGCTTGAGTGTCTGCCATTGTTTGTCGGTCATGATTTCCTTCCTTTTTCAGCCAATCGGGTATTCCTGTAGAGGCACTCAGCCACGCCGCAGCGGTCGCACCGGTAGGGGCGGCGCTCCACCCCCTCGCCCACGCCGATGATGCCGCTCACCGACTTGACCGGCACCATCAAAGCCGATTCGGTGAGGGTCACGCCGCAGAATCCCGGCGGCAGAAGCGAGAAGAGCAGGTGCTGCTCGGCCACCGGCCAGTTGCAGTACCCGGGACTGTAGCGGTTGGTCACGCCCCGTCCGCGGCCGGCCTCCACGGCGGCGATATGGTCATGAAGCGCGCCGGCCGTTCGCTCGGCCAGCTCGGAAGCCACCGTGTCCATGATGTATCCCCGGGCCGGATCACCGCCGCGGGTCAGTTCGGCGGCCCGGTTTTCCAGGCCGGGGCCGATGGTGCAGACGAAGAGGGCCGCCGCCGCAGCGGCGCTCAATTCAGAGGCCACGATGTTACTAGTATGAAAAAAGACGCCGCCGGCCTGCAACCCGTCGCGCCGGTCTTCCGGCCGCCGCAAGGGCTTGAGCACATACCCGGCGCGGACAGCCAGGGCGGTCTCGGCCGCGGCCAATGCCTCGTTGATCATGTCGCTGAAGACCAGGGGAGCGGACTCCGTCGCGTAGCCCAGACGCCGTTCGATGTCGGTCTTGGGGATAGTCAGATCGGCGTAAACGATCTCCACTTCAAAGGCGCCGGGACTTGTCTCTCGTTGGTTCAAAGTCATACGTTTGATTCCGGTCGGGCGTTTCCGGCGGCGGACCGCCGGGATCACGCGACATGTCAGGAGGCGAGCTGTTCCAGAAAACTCACCGCTCCCTGGGGATTGGGACTGTAGGCGTCGGCCCCCATGTGGGAGGCGGCGTCCGCGGACAGCGGCGCGCCGCCCACGATAATCTTGACGTCCGGGAACTGGGCCTTGATCTCACCGACCGTCTTCTCCATGTTCGTCATGGTCGTGGTTAAAAGCGCGCTCAAGCCCACGGCGCAGCCGGGGTTGGCCCGAATGGCCTCGATGAACTTGGGCGGTTTGACGTTCACCCCCAGGTCGATTACTTCCCAGCCATTGCCCTCCACCACCATGGAGACAAGGTTCTTGCCGATGTCGTGCAGGTCCCCGGCCACGGTGCCCAGTACGAATGTACCCTTGGCCTTGACGCTGCCGGTCTGGAAGAAGGGCTTTAGGTGCGCCATGACGGCCTGCATGGCCTTGGCCGCCATCAGCAACTCGGGAACGAATACCTCGTTCCGTCCGAATTTATCACCCACCCGCTTCATGCCTTCATTGCAGGCGGAGAGAATGGCGTCCGGGCCCACGGAACCGTCCAGGGCCCGGCGCGTGAGTTCATCGGCGCCCTCCCGGCCCTGCAGGTCCGCCGGATAGGGGGCGGCCTTGTTGATTTTGCCGCGCTCGATGCAGACGGTAATTTGTTCTACCAGATCGCTCATGGAGGTATCCTTATCAAGAGGATCAATGGAGCCGTTTCGCGTTCCCTCCGCTTCACGGTCACGAGAAGCCCGAAAACATTATTCCCCACGGGGGCCAACGTCCCGGTGAAGAATCGGCGTTATCCTTATGTAGACGAATAACGCACATGCTTCCCAAGTTGGCAAAATAGTAAACAATCGACCCGGCATTGTCAATGAACCGGCGCGATCACGGCCATCCCCAAGGCCCGACCCGGTGGTAATGTTGCCCCCGATCGGAATTGCATTCCGCCGGATTCGCATTTACAATGCAGCATGTAGGCCGGAAACAGTCTGCCACGCAATGGACCCGGTCAAGGAGGATGCGATGATCCCTTCCCGATGGCTGCTTTACCTGCTGACAGCGGCGGCGGCGTGCCTGATCGTCCCGGCCGGCCGCGCGTACGCCGACCCGCGACTGGACGCCGTCCGGAGCCGCTATGAGGCGGCCGGAAAACTGGAGCACGATGATCCCGAAGGACAGTTCCGGCACACGGTTATCTACCAAACCATGCATGCGGCCATTGGCCTGCAGACGACCGTTATTTCCTTCATCAAGACAAGCTACCAGGCCGATCCGGAGGAAGATCCCTACCTGCAGACACATGAGCTGTTCAAGATTACCGTGACGTATAACATAGCGGCCGGCGCCTTCTATACCATAGAGTACCTGTATGACTCCCAAGGCGCTTTGCTGTTTTATTACTGGAAAGAAGACGTTTCCAGCCCACCCCAGGAAAAGAGGTATTACTACACGCGGGGAACATTATTCCGGGCCGTGGTGGATTACGCGTCAGATGACGCAACGAGGTTGAAATACTCAAGAGACAAAAACTTCAGTCAAGAAGACCTGCGGGACGCGGCGCGCATGGTGAAAAAGGCGGCCGACTATAAACGGTTGTTTGAAACGCTGGTGGCGGCGGAAGAATGGCGCTAGAAGACGGCGCTAATTATTACAGCGGCTGCGGAGCACGAATTCAAACCGGTCGGCGATCATGCGCTGGGCCGTTTCCACATTACCGGTCCGGCGCAGGGAAGCGAGGAACCGCCGGTTGCGCATGACGCAGGCCAGCGTGGATAAAGCCTGCAGATATTCGTCGCTTCTGTCCGGGGGATTGGCGATGAGGAAAAGCAGGTGGACGGGCTTGCCGTCCATGGACTGGAAATCAATGCCGACCCGGGAGATCCCCAGGAGAATAACCGTATTGTTCACACAGGAAGTCTTGCCGTGAGCGATGGCCACCCCGCGGCCGAAGCCGGTGGTGTATACTTTCTCCCTGGCGATGGCGGCCTCTTCAATCCGGCACAGGTTCTTGACCGCGGCCAGATAGGGTGCCTTCTGCAGCAGTTCGCGAATGGCGTTGTATTTATCTCTGCTTTCCAGCCCACCCACCACAGTGCCGGCCTGGAAATACCGTGTTCCAATCATTCGTTTCATAGAAATTACCCCGGGAGAGGGTATCATGTCAATCATCCGGTGCCCGGCCCCCTCCTCAATGAAATTATCGACCGGCGGCGGCCGGCTTAACACTGAAAGATTTTTTGAATTTAAAAAACGAATTTGGCCGTCCGGCCCTTTGCCTGATTGGGCATTTTTGTTATTATTGAGCCATACCCTATGAGAGTCGAATTATTCTATCGTCCCGCGTACCCTGACGGCCGGGCGCAGCGCCTGATCGCCTCCATCGCCAAGAACTTTTCCCTGTCCCTCGACCGGGTGGTCATCATCGACGTGTTCCTGATCGCCGGCGTGGAGGGTTTCTCCGCCCGGGAGGCGGAGGAGGTCTTTGTGGACCGGGTGGCCCAGGATTACCGCCTGGACGCGCCGGCCGCCGGCGATCCCTTGTTGTCCGGCTGGACCTACCTGGTGGAAACCGCCTACAAGGCGGGCGTCACCGACCCGGTGGCGGCCACGGCCCGCGAGGCCCTGGAGAACCAACTGGGAAGGAAACTCGACTCCGGCGCACACGTCCAGAACGCCCGGCAGTACCTCTTCTTCTGCCCGGAGCTGGGCGAAGGGGAACGGAAGCACGTGTTCTCTTCCCTCTACAATCCGCTCATCGAAACCGCCCTGATACTGGACCGGCCGGCCTGGGACAAGGGCGACCGGCCGCCGGCCGCCTACCCGGACACCGTTCCACCCAGCCGAGCCGAGGTGCTGGAGTTCGACCTGCACGCCGCCGGCGACGACGAACTGGCCGCCTTCTCCCGGGAGAAACTCCTGGCCCTCTCCCTGGACGAAATGCGCGCCGTACAAGCCCATTTCAGGGACGAATCGTTTCTCGCGGCGCGCCGCCGGGCCGGCCTGACGGAACGGATCACCGACGTGGAAATCGAGATGATCGCCCAAACCTGGTCGGAACACTGCAAGCATAAAATCTTCAACGCGACCATTACCTACCGGGACGGCGATCACGTGGAGATCATAACCTCCCTCTTCAAGTCATACGTCAAAAAGACGACCGACCTGGTGGCGCGCACCAAAAAATATCTGCTTTCCGTGTTCGAGGACGATTCGGGCGTCATCCGCTTCGACCGCGATCACGCGCTGTGCTTCAAGGTGGAAACGCACAACTCACCCTCGGCCCTCGACCCCTACGGCGGCGCCATCACCGGTATCGTGGGCGTGAACCGGGACATCCTGGCCACGGGCCGCATGGCCACGCCCATTTTCAACACCAACGTGCTCTGCTTTGCCGATCCGGCCACCCGGGAAGAAGATGTGCCGCCCGGGCTGCTCCATCCGCGCCGGGTCATGGAGGGCGTG
The DNA here is from genome assembly GCA_964419695.1 of uncultured Spirochaetaceae bacterium. Lineage (GTDB taxonomy): Bacteria > Spirochaetota > Spirochaetia > SZUA-6 > RPPD01 > JAFGSW01. The sequence continues at coordinate 16,732 of CAYQRT010000029.1, forward strand.
CACCGCGGCATCATCGACGGCGGCAACCAGTCAGGCATCCCGGTGGTGGGCGGCGCCTTCCTCTTCGACCCCGACTACATGGGAAAGCCGCTCGTGTTCTGCGGC
>CAYQRT010000030.1:0-11253 GCA_964419695.1 uncultured Spirochaetaceae bacterium
TTGGATCTGAGATCGGTGATGAGGTTCTCGCTTTTAGCCTTGTCCCAGATGACCAGGGTGATCGAGTTGGCGTTGGTGGCTTTCATGATGTAGCTGACGCCGTGACGGTAGAACAGCTGCATGATGTGCATGTCGAAGCCCGCTTCGCCCACCATGGACGAATCGTGCACCTCGATGACGGTAACCTGGTCCGAACCGGCGATGATCTCCACCCGGGATTCCGTGCCGATGTAGGAATTGGAAATGAGGGTTCCCGGATGGTCGGGCTCAAAGGTGTTCTTGATGCGCATGTTGATGTTGTTCCGTTCCAGGGGCTTGGAGGCTTTGGGGTGGATGGCCTCCATGCCCACGTCGGCCAACTGGTCGGCCACGTCGTAGTTGGTGAACCCCACGGTGACCGCCCGTTCGGGAGTCACTATCCGGGGATCGGCCGACGCCAGGTGAAATTCCTTGTGAATCACGGCCTCGTCGGCGTGGACTTCCACGGCGATCTTGGAGAAGGTGACCTCGGAGTATCCGCGGTCGAATTCCCGCATGATGCCCTCGGTGCCCTTGGTATAGCCGGTGGCCACGGCGATGGTTTTGGCAAAGGTGATGTTCGCGAACGCCTGGTGGATGCGTTCGTCGATGGTGAGATATTCCCGGTCATGAAATCCGCTCAAGTCGACCAGGGTGGCGTTGATGGCGTTGTTGTTGAGGATGTTGACGGTGTTGTACGCGGAATGCGCCTCCCCGATCGAGGCCAGCAGTTCGCGCGCCGCGAAGAGGATGTTCTGCTTGTCGACGTACCCGGAGGCCACCACTTCCGCCATGCTTTTCAGGTAGTTTTTAGTCTGTTCAACCCGGTCGTTGATGTAGCGGTCGGCGGCCGTAAGATCGAGTTTCAGGTCGACGAACGTCTTGTTGATGTCCTTGAGCTTGGCGAGCAGGGTATCGAGATCCTTCTCATAATCGCCGTTGCTGATAAAAGAGGCGTGCACGCCCGGGACGCCGGTCTTCTTGTGTTCGAGAAGCCAGTTGGCGACGTCGTTGTAGGCGGAGACCACGAAAATGCGGTTGTACGCCACGGCGCCGTTGCGGCGGATGATATTGGCAAAGACGTCGTGGAATTTGGACATCGACGTTCCGCCTATTTTTTCTACGGTCAGCATGCCAGGAGTCCTTTCGGGAGTATAACGTTCTTTGGCCCGTTGGGAACCGGTCAGTCCTTGGGGCCGTGTTTGGTCAATTCCTTGATGCGGTCGCGAATCTCGGCGGCCTTCTCATAATTTTCGATCTTCACCGCGTCTTCCAGCTCAAGCTTCAACGCCTCCAACCGGGAGAAGGATTTATCGGTATCCAGCTCCGAGAGGGTCACCTTGAGGTAGTTGAGGGAGCGGACCTTTTCAAACTGGAACGTGATGTTGTTGATCTCGGTCAAGTTCTTGATCTCGGTCACCGCCGCTTCCACGATTTCCCGGGACAGGGTCGTCATGCCCTGTTTCATGGCGATCATGGCCCGGGCCACGGCATTGATGCGGATGATATAGGGTTTGTACTGAAGAAGCTGGTCGCGGTCCTCCGCGTTCCTGCAGTAGGATGCGACAAAGTCGCATATTTTCAGGTTCTGCTCGGTGTCGCGGATCGTCCGGTCCATATCGCCGATCTGAAAGAGGATGACGTAGCGATAGTAGTTGTACTGTGCCTCCTCCTGCAGCATGAGGAAGTCTTCGTGACTCAATGCGAACGCCTTGTCGCCGCCGTGGGCCTGGCGGTGCTGCACGAGTTTTTCCTCGAAATAATCGATTACGAAATCCATATCCTTGGGTCTTTTACCGTCGGGCCGGCCGTCGAGATCGTACTGTTCGATACCCAGGGGCTTGCGCACCTGCAGCACTTCGGTTACGTCGTTGATTTTTATGATGCGGATATTGCTTGAAGGATTATAGGGCCATTCCTGCAGCAATTGGGAAATATCCTGATTCATAACGACCAACTCCTCATCGTACAATATAGCGTTTTATGTTCGTTGAGGCCAGCATCCCTGACAAGGCTTTCCGCCTGCCGGGGCGGCCGGCCCATGGTGCTGGCCCGCTTCGTTCTCATTCCAGAAGAAAAAGCCTCCAGTATAATATCGGACGGGAGATCATGCACAAACAGTGCGAACCGGAAGGAAATACACGGAATTTCGCCTGAAAATCCCGGATATCACGCGGCCGCCGGCCGTCTTCTTGACAGATGGATAAGAATAGGATTAAATACATTTCGACAATTTTTAGCCATTAGAGGGAGAAATACATGTCTTCAATCAAAAATATCGGCATAATTACCTCGGGCGGCGACTGCGGTGGTTTAAACGCCGTGGTGCGCGGGGCCGCGCACATGGCCATCGCCAACGGCATCGGCGCCTACATCATTCCCAACGGGTACGCCGGCCTTTATAACCTGGTCAATATGGATAAACTCACCCGGCTGACCCAGGACCGGGTGGACAGCATCCACTCCACCTCGGCCGGTTCCGAGGCGGGCCATTCCCGCGTCAAGGTTTCCAAGATCGAGGACGCCGCGAAATACGACCGCATCAAGGAAGGACTCAAGAAGTTCCAGATAGACGCCCTGGTCATCTCGGGCGGCGACGATACGGGCAGCGTGGTGGTCGACCTGTCGGCCAATGGCATCCCCTGCGTGCACGCGCCCAAGACCATGGACCTGGACCTGCAGACCTACTCGGTGGGCGGCGATTCGGCCATCAACCGGATCACCGAGTTCGTGGAAGCCCTGAAAACCACGGGTATGAGCCATAACCGCGTGATGGTCACGGAAGTCTTCGGCCGCTACGCCGGCCACACCGCCTTCCGCGGCGGTATCGGCGCGGACGCCGACTGTATCCTGATCCCCGAAGTCCCGGTGGACTTCGACGTGGTCTACGCGCATATCAAGCAGCAGTTCTTCCGCCGCATTCTGGAATCGGACGTCAGGGCCGGCACCTACACCATCGTGGTGGCCGAGGGTCTGCGTAAGGCCGACGGTGAACCCCTTTATGATGAAAGCGTGGGGATCGACACGTTCGGCCATAAAAAACTGGCGGGCGCCGGCAAGTACGTACGCGACCAGATCACCCAGCGCTTCAAGAAGGATCCGGCAGTGAAGGAGTTCATGAAGAAGAGCGGCATGTTCGTGGAAAAACTGAACGAAATCCCGGAAGTACGCGAGGTTGCGCCCACCCACCTTATCCGCTCCGGAACCTCATCCGCCTTCGACGTCAACTTTGGCTGCGAGGCGGGCGGCGCGGCCGTGGAACTCATCATGAACGGGATTTTCGGCGTTACGGTGCAGGGCGTGGTGGAAGGTGAGATCCGCTACCTGGCTACCAAAAAGGCCATCGTACAGCGCCACGTCAGCCTGGACATGGTCTCTTTCTACGAGAAACAGGGCTATTGCTTCGGCCGCCAGCCGGAGACGTATAAACCGCGCTTCGCCGAAAACAAGGGCGCGGTAGAACGGTACCTGTAAGCCATGGCCGTTAAAATCACCCCCCGCGCCAAGGACTACTCACAATGGTACATCGACATCGTCCTCGAGGCCAAGCTGGCGGACTACTCGCCGGTCAAGGGCTGCATGGTCATCCGGCCGCGCGGGTACGCCCTCTGGGAAAAGATGCGTGACGTTTTGGATGGAAAGTTCAAGGGGACCGGCCACTCCAACGCCTACTTTCCGCTTCTCATCCCGGAAAGCTTCATGAAAAAGGAAGCCGAGCACGTAGAGGGGTTCGCGCCCGAATGCGCGGTGGTCACCATCGGCGGGAACGAAAAGCTGGAGGAACCCTACGTCATCCGGCCTACGTCCGAGACCATCATCTGGAGCATGTACAAGAAATGGGTCCAGTCCTACCGGGATTTACCCATTCTTATCAACCAGTGGGCCAATGTCCTGCGGTGGGAGAAGCGCACCCGGCTTTTTCTGCGCACCACGGAATTCCTCTGGCAGGAGGGCCATACCGCGCATGAGACCAAGGAAGAAGCTCTGGAAGAGACCCTGAAGATGCTCATGGTCTATAAAAGTTTTGCCGAGGAATACATGGCCGTGCCGGTCATCGCGGGGCTCAAGACCCAATCCGAAAAGTTTGCCGGCGCGGTCAACACGTATTCCATCGAAGCCATGATGCAGGACGGCAAGGCGTTGCAGGCCGGCACTTCGCACGACTTGGGACAGAACTTCGCCAAGGCCTTCGACGTCACCTATCAGACCCGGGAAGGCAGACTCGAGCATGTCTGGGCCACCTCCTGGGGCGTTTCCACGCGATTGATCGGGGCCCTCATCATGGCCCATTCCGACGACAAGGGCCTGGTGCTGCCGCCCAAGTTGGCGCCGATCCAGCTGGCCATCGTCCCCATTTACAGGAACGAAAACAAGGCCGCGGTGCTCGCATACACCCGGTCGCTGTATACGGATCTCAAGGGAAAATTTTCGGTCGCACTCTACGACGACGACCAGAATTCACCCGGCTTCAAGTTCGCGGAGACCGAACTGGCGGGCATCCCGCTGCGGCTGGAGATCGGGGCCAAGGAGATCGAGAAGGGCGAACTGGTACTGGCCCGGCGTGATACCGGTGAAAAAATCGGTGTGCGTAAGGATGACGTAGCCGGCCGGGTGGCGGCGTTGCTGGATGAAATACAGAACAACCTTTACCACCGCGCCCTGACCTTCCGCAAGGAGCACACGTTCGAGGTCGCCGATTACGCGGAGTTCAAGGAACGGATGCGGGCCGAAGGAGGCTTTGTGGATACGGGCTGGTGCGGCGATCCGGCGTGCGAGGAGAAGATAAAGGCGGATACCAAGGCCACCGTCCGCGTCCTGCCCCTGGGCCGGGAAGAACGGAAGCACGCTTCATGCGTCTGCTGCGGCAAAGCGGCGGCGCACGACGCCGTCATCGCCAAGGCCTATTGATGAAATCCGGACGCCGGACATTTTTCCGTTTTGCTTTCGGCGTCCTTTCCCTCGCTTTTTTCACCGCCTGCCGGCGTCCGGCGCCGGCTGTTTCCGATCACATTTATCTTCTTGAAAAGAACGGGGTATTTGTTCCGGCCGATCGTCCGGCGTGGGAGGACGCGGGCGGCTTCCTGCCCTGGCCCCTCCAGGTCCGCGTCACCGATATTTTAGCCAGGGAGGAGAAGGCCGTGCTGGCGGTGAACGGGCATGGCCTGGTGTCGGTCGCTTCCCGGGATCATGAGGTGTCCCTGACGCCGTCCTACCGTCCCGAGTATTTCTCCGGCCGGACCATGACCCGGCTTTTCCGCCGCGGCGATTACTTGTTCTGCCACGTGTATCACGATACATCCTTTCCTGAAAGCCGGCTCATTCCCGCCCCCCCACCGTCGTTGGGCCTGCTCGGCGTGTCTGTTATCGGGGACACGGTTTCGTATACTCCCTATTCCCTCATGTTTCAGAAGGGACAAGAGCCCTGGGAACCGGTGGGCGCCGGTAGGCTGGACGGGGATCAGCTGGTGGTCGAGTGGAAACTCGCCGCGCCGGGAAAGTCCCGCTTTCGCTACTCCACGTTTGCGCTGGCGAACGGGGCGGAGCGGGAAGAAACCCGGGAGTGGTTTTACGAGCGTGCGACCGTCTCGTCTTTGGCGGAGGTATCCGATCCCACGACCGCGGCTCTGTTGCAGACGATCGCCGGCCGGCTGACCCGCGAGACGCCGGGCTGCGTCGTGTTTTTCAGTGAGACGCAAGGTGAGGTCGGGGCGGACCGCCGTTTTCTTTACCGGGATAACCAAGGCGGCGGCCAAACCGTTCCGGTCTATTACACGGTCCGGGTGAACCGCTCGGCCGCCGGCTGTGACCTGCTTCTCGAAGACGGACGCTTTTTCCTGGCCGGCTCCCCGGATCCGGCTGACTGGCGCGAAGGCCGCCTGCCTGAGTTGCCGCCGGATTGCCGCTATACGGTCCTGGGGGTCACTCCCGGTTTTCTCTGCGCCGCCTGGGAGCAGGTGGATTTTTACCGTGTGGGACGGGCGGGAATCGTGATCCGGGAGGGTGATTACCGCTCCGCCGACCGAAAATAAAAACGATACGGCTTTTGAGTGACAAATCAGGAACTATGGACTATAATTGAAAATGATGAAGAAATCGGGACTCATTATTGTACTTCTCTTGATGGCGGCCGGGAGCGTGTGGGCCATACCGTTTTTGGGCGTGGATACCGGCCTGCTTTTTATCATCAACGGCGAAGCGGCCGGTGCGCCCAGTCCCTATATCCTGCAGGGTCTGGGGGTGACCGTTCCCCTGATCCAGGAAGAGAACTTTTTCCTGTACGCCGGCCTGCTTCTCTACGGCTGCCAGTACCAGTGGTTTGTGGACCGGGCCGTGCCCGCGGACAACGAATTGGCCGATACCATTTGGACCCTGCTGCCCCAGCTGGATTTACGTATCGGTCTGCCCATCAAGTTATCCGACAGCCTGACCCTGGGCTTGAGCCTGGGACCGGCATTGGTATGCCCCATACCGCTTTTTGCCTACGATAATGGCGAAGCGTACCGCGCCCGGATGTTCGAATATTTTTACGTGAATTTGAAGTTTCTGTACGGGGAAGTCGAAATTTTCCTGCGTTGGGCCATCGTCCAGGGGATAGACCTGGCCGTCAAGGTGAGAGGCCTCTATCAGCTGGCCGCCATCTGGGACGCCATCGGCATCTCCCGGCTGAACGGGCTGCAGATTCAAGGCCTGATTTCATTGGAAATAAAGTTATAAAATTCGTTCGTCTGCTAGATACAGCGCTTGACGTCGATGTCTTCCCTGAATTCCAATTCCTGTGTAATGCGATAGGCGGCCAGGGAGGATACGAGCACGTCGATGACCGCCCCCACGCAAATCAGAAACGGGGCGAGCTGTCCCAGATCAAGGTATTTGTCCACGGGCATGTTGGGCTGAATGTAGGTCAGGCAGATGAAGGCGATGGCCGCGTACGCACCCACCTGGGGGAAGGGTGCGCTTATAATGGAAATGAACAGCGACAGGGCGATACTGGCGAAGAATATCCAGAAATACTCCAGTACGGGAATGTCGCCCCCCAGGGTGGCTTTACGCAGGACCACGATGCAGACCGCGGCCACCATGGCCGTTCCCGCCTTGGAGAAAACGCTTCCCAGTGTATAGACCGTGGAGCCGATCTTGCGGGGAACGTGCATGTTCTCCCTGCCGTGTTTGGTAAGCATACCCACCGTCAGATAAGAGTCCCCGGTCAAGAAGGCCGTGAGGGCGGGCCCCAGGGAGGCGTACAGCCAGTGAAACGGATTTTTCCGGTTGTTGATGTAGTAGAGGAAAATGGGAAGGATGAGGAAAACGGCCAGCAGGAAGTCGAGCGATAAGGCGATGAAGAGGGGGATGAACGCCTCCCCGCCCTTCAGGTTGCGCAGGGCCAGGACCCGGGCGGCGCTGACCGCGATCATCCCGATCCAGAACACCTCCACGAACAACGAGTTGATATGGTACATGATCCGCGACATGCCGTCGGCGAATTGCGCCACGGGTCGGGTGAACTGTCTTTCGTAATCGATATTGAGGCCTACCAGCAAGGCCAGGACGATGAGCGGAAAAAGCGAGAAGCCGGCCTGGGTGAAGACGGCGAGAATGTTGTCCGGAAAGACCTGCTTCTTGAGTACCTCCAGGAAGGGCAGCGCGCTCACCACCGGCGTGATGGCGCCGCGCATGGGAACCCTCTGTGCCGGAAGAAAAATACCGGAGACCGTGCCGATCAGGGCCAGGACGGCCGTCAGGCTGAAGACGTATATCAGGAATTTCCGGAACACGGCCAGGAGCCGCTTCTCCAGTTTCAGTTCGTAGATAGCGACGATGAACGAGAAGAATACCAGCGGAAAAACCGCGTACTTGCCGATTTGGACGCAGATGATCGCGATGTCATTGACCACGGTGAGGGCGGCGTCTCCCTCCGGAAGAAAGACGGCGATGACCGCTCCGATGCCGATCCCGATGAGAAGTTTGATCCAGATCTTCATGTGTTCCCCACGCTTCCGCTTTGTCAGGCACTTTTTAGAAACGACCAATGCCGCTGAAGAGCGGAAGTACGGTGGCAAACCCTCTATCCGCCCGTTTTTATAGGTTATACAAGAAAGGTGTTTCTTTGTACAGTCGACGCATGCTCGGACGGGACTTGTCTCATCCTGGCTTCAACATTTCAGGATTTCTTTTTTTCTTCAATGTCTTTTATTTGATCGCGCAACCGCGCCGCTTCCTCGTAATTTTCGTCTTCCACCGCCCGCTCCAGGGAGGCTTTCAGCTCACTCAACTCGGTCTCGCGTTCCGTCTGGTCCACGGTGTACTGGGCCGCTTCCTGAACCACGTTTACGGAAATGCCGGCCTTGTCCACCACAAACTCGTCAATGAAGAGGGAGCATTTGATGCGCACGGCGATGGCGATGCAGTCGGACGGCCGGGCGTCAATGGCGATTTCCGCCCCCGCCTGATTGACCACCAGGCGGGCGAAAAAAGTTTCTTCCTTCAGTTCGGTGATTTCCACGCGTACGACTTCAACCTTGAGATGTTTCAGGGTGGAGATGAACAGATCGTGCGTCAGGGGCCGGGGAATGGAGATGCTCCCCAGGCCGATGAGAATGGCCTGGGCCTCCGCTTGGCCGATGAATATGGGGACGGCGACGTCCGATCCGATAGGCCTGATAAGAACCGCGCTCCCATGCTCGGCCTTGGCCACGGTCCAGACCTCAGCCGGTACGAGCATCGGCGCTGCCCTTCTGGGACGACTTGAGATAATCGATGATGGCTTGAATGTCGACGAAACCTTGTTCCACCGCGATTTCGCCGAACAGCCGCTTGTCGCCCTCACGTTGCAACTTGAGCACGCTGTCGACCTGTTCCTTGGTCATCCCGCCGATACGGACCAGGCCCTCGCCGATTTTTTCCTCAATAATAGGTGTGTTCGCCAAAAATGTTCTCCTTTTGGAGATGAATTTCTGTACTTCATATATAATACGGGAATTGAATGATAATTTCAAATGATCTTGTTGATTTTTTGTCGAAGAATGATGATTCTTGGCCAACTATGTTGTTTTTTCCGGCGGGCGGATGGAAACCCGGAACAGGCGAAAGGAGCTTGAAACGCGGCGGTTTTTTTTGCTAAGATGGCTTTCGCCAAAAAGTCGCCCCGGGATGTCCGCGGCGGATAGGTAGACAAGTGGACGGAACGTACCAAAAAAGACCAATCGTATACAGAGGAAAGGATAGTTTTTTATGGAAAAGAAACGCATTGTTATCACAGGTACCGGCGCCGTCAGCCCTCTGGGAAACAATGTCAAAGACACCTGGGATAAGGTAAAAGCCGGTACAAGCGGTATTACACGGATTACTAAATTCGACGCGAGCGGTTTTTCATCCCAGGTGGCCGGCGAGGTGAAGGATTTCGATTATAAGACATATTTCAATGCAGAGAACGCCAAGACGGCCAAACGGCTGGAATCGTTCGTTCACTATGCGGAGGCGGCCGTGCAGGAGGCCCTGGCGCAGGCGGGTCTTGACATCGCCGCGGAGGCGGACAGGGTGGGCATCTGCATCGGCAGCGGCGTCGGCGGTATTTATTCCCATCTGGAGAATTCCGCAGCGCTCATGAACAAAGGCCCCCGCCGCGTCAGTCCCTTTTACATTCCGGCCTGTATCGGAAATATCGCCTCGGGATTCATCAGCATAATCCACGGCATCAAGGGTCCCAATCTGAGCCTGCAGACGGCCTGCGCCACGGCCAACCACTCGATGGGCACGGCGTGGATGCTCATCCAGTCGGGCATGGCGGAGGTTATGATCACGGGCGGCACCGAGGGTACCATCATGCCGCTGTCCTTTGCCGGTTTCTGCAACATGCACGCCCTGTCCACCAAGTACAACGACCAGCCGGAGCGCGCCTCCCGGCCGTTTGACCGCGACCGCGACGGTTTCGTCATGGCGGAGGGCGCGGGGGTGCTCGTCCTTGAAGAGCTTGAACATGCCCGGAAGCGCGGCGCCCCGATCCTCTGTGAGGTGTTGGGCGTGGGCATGTCCGGGGACGCATACGACCTGACCACGCCCGATCCGAACGGCGCCGGGGCGCTTCAGTCCATGCGGCAGGCTTTGGCCCTGGGCGGGATCAGCGCGGACGATATCACCTATATCAACACCCACGGCACTTCAACGCCGGCCGGGGACGTGCCCGAATGTCAGGCGGTCGCGAGCCTTCTGGGCGGGAGGAATACCGGCGTGTACGTCGGATCCACCAAGTCGTACCACGGCCATATGCTCGGCGCCACGGCCGGGGTGGAAGCTGTGCTCTGCATCAAGGTGATGGAGGAGGGGTTGGTGCCGCCTAATATCAACATCGACAACCAGGATCCGGCCATCACTCTCACCTGCATCAACCGGGAACCGGTGAAAACGGACGTGAAGGTGGCGCTTTCCAACTCCTTCGGTTTCGGCGGACACAATTCCACGCTGGTGCTGAGGAAGATGTAGCGTCCGGGAGCAGCAATTCAAGGACTGTGTATACCGACCCCCGCCGGGATGTTCCCCGGCGGGGGTTATCTTTACAGAGGTGGCGGCATTTGCTATACAATGAAGGTATGAGGAAAACGGGTTTTGCCATACTGTGTTGCCTGATGATCTTCTCCTCCTGTATTGACAATAAAAAGTCCAGTTCCACCGGCCGTTCCGGAACGGCGTCCTCCGCCGGATCCCGGAACATGGAACGAGTGGACGATTTCATGCGGCACGGTCCGGCGTTTCCGATCGGATCCACCTTGGGTGAAATTAAAAAAAATTTCGGCACGCCGCTCAAACAAAAAGTGGTTAAGCAGCAGAATATTCACGATCCATCGCTGGTGGACGCAATCTACAAATGGTATTACGACGGTCTTTATTTGGAAATTTATCATGTGACCGGGATGAACAAGGACATCCTCCTCGTCCTGGAGGTGACCGGAGACCAATACCCCATCGCCGACGGCCTGACCGTGGGGAGTTCCAAAGAGAAGGTGCGGAAGGCGTTGGGAGGGCCCAACGAGGAAAAACCTGCCCTGTGGCGCTACTATGCGAGCGACTTTATCATGGGCTCTTTCGAGTTCGCCTTCCAAAACGATACGGTGGTATCCGTTCGCTGGCACTATACCATTGATTGAAGACGGCTCCCTGCACCGCCCGCACATCTTGTTTTTTAAGTGGATGGAACTGCCGTGGAAAGAATAAGGATTTTCCGCCGTCCGGGAAACCGCCGCC
>CAYQRT010000030.1:11353-16185 GCA_964419695.1 uncultured Spirochaetaceae bacterium
CCGGATCCTGGTTTACCGGGGCACCATTGCCTTCTATGAACAACAGGGTTTCGTATTCGTCAAGCGCTACGATGAACTGTGGGAGCACGGTGCGGTCGAGTATGAGAAACGGATCAATTCATAATTTCGGGCGCCTCTCGGGCGCGTTCACCCTTTTCCTTTAACCGTTTCCAGCAGTTTCTGATAGCCGTAATGCATAAGCAGGTGGTCCAGGATGACGAGTGCGGTGTAGTTTTCCGCCACCGGCCAGATACGGGCCACAATGGTGGGATCGCGGCGCGTAATCGCTTCCAGGTTTTTGTTTTCCAGGGTGTATTTATCAATGGTGTGCTGGGCCTTGGCGATGGTGGGCGTGGGTTTGACCGCCAGCCGGACCACAATCTCCTGTCCCGTGGTCAGACCGCCGGTAATGCCGCCCGCGGCGTTGGAGTCGAAGATTACTTTCCCCTTTTCCGAGTGCATCTGGTCATTGGTCTGGATGCCGGTCATATCCTTGACATTGACGCCGGCGCCGACTTCCACGGCTTTGACTGCGCCGATGCCCAGCATGCGGCCCAGCTCGGCGTCGAGCTTGTGGAAGACCGGTTCGCCCAGGCCAGCCGGGACGCCCACGACCTTGACTTCCACCACACCGCCGGAGGAGTCGCCGCCGGCCGACACTTTGAGGGCCGCCTCGGTCATGGCCTTGGCCGCTTCCAGGTCGGGACAGTTGAGCACCGGGTGGATACCGTATTTTTCCATTATATCTGCGGGGTGAAACTCCGGGGTCTTGGCCCGGATGGCGTCGATCTCATTCTCCACTTCCGCCAGTACTCGCGCTTTTTCCAGAAAACGCATATTGGGAGACAACCGTCCCTTGACGTAGAGTTCCTGGTAGAATGGATCGAAATCACGGCGCATGGTCTTGAAGGATTCGCTTTTTTCCAGGGCCGTGGCGGAGTCGACCCGGCCCATGGCCACACCGGCCGCTTCCTTCACGTACGAGAACACGTCAATTCCGCATTTTTTGAGGATTTTTTTAGCCACAGAGCCGGCTCCCACGATGGTGCATGTGTAGCGTCCGGAAAAGATGCCGGCGCCAATGGCGTCGTCGTCCGGGCCGTATTTCATAAACGAGGCATAGGAGGCGTGGCCGGGCCGCGGCGTACGGTTGGTGTCCTGGTACTGTTTGATATGTTCGAAGTGCCGGTCCAGGTTGGGAATCAGGATAACGAGCGGGGTGCCGTTGGTGTGGTGCCGGTTGCCGGCGTTTTCAATGGTGTCCGCGGCGTTGACGCCCGTATAGATGACGGGCAGGTCCGGCTCCTTGCGCGGGGAGGAGAGCTCGTCCGCGCCCGGTTTGCGGAGGAGGAGATCGCCGTAGATCTCTTTCTCCGTCAGGGGTATGCCCGCGGGCACGCCCTGCAGGGTGGCGGACAGCCCTTCCTGGTAGGAACCGCCGGCCACGGTGACTTGAAACAAACGACCCAAATGACACCCGAACATAGATGACTCCTTGAAGGAAAATTCACCACAGATAAAAGCGGATGAACACGGATAAAGAGAGATGAAGAGAAATCGATCCGTGTTCGTGTGAACATGGTATACGAAACAACAAAATATCCGGGGGTGGGGAAAATGTCAATAAAGGATATTGAGTTCGCCATGACACCCGGGAGCGTGCCTGATGGAAGGCTCCCGTGTTGCGGAAAGCGTCCCGGCCAACGTGCCTTCTGTCAAGCCACTGTAATTTCCTTTTCCAGATACACGTCCTGGATGATGTTAAGGAGCGCGATGCCTTCTTGCATCGGTTTTTGAAAGGCTTTTCTGCCTGAGATAAGACCCGTGCCCCCGGCCCGCTTGTTGATGACGGCCGTCCTGACAGCCTGCTGCATATCATTCTGACCGCTTCCGCCGCCGGAATTGATCAAGCCCATGCGCCCCATATAGCAGTTGACCACCTGGTATCGGGTGAGGTCGATAGGATGGTCGGTCGTTAAGCGTTCGTAGACTCCCGGATGCGTTTTGCCGAAATTGACGGCCGCGTAGCCGCCATTGCATGTCGGCTGTTTCTGCTTGATGATATCCGCCTCTATGGTGACTCCGAGATGGTTGGCCTGCCCCGTCAGGTCCGCCGCCGTATGATAATCCACCCCATCTTTCTTGAAGGCGTTGTTCCGCAGATAGCACCAGAGGACCGTAAACATGCCCAGTTCATGGGCGCGCTGGAAGGCCCGGGTTACTTCCCCGATCTGGCGGTTGGATTCGGCGGAACCGAAATAAACGGTCGCTCCCACTCCGACGGCTCCCATGGCAAAGGCTTGTTCCACGGACGCGAACATGCGTTGATCGAATTTATCGGGATACGTCAGTAATTCATTATGGTTCAGTTTCACCAGAAAGGGTATTTTGTGCGCGTATTTTCTGGACACGGCGCCGAGAACGCCCAATGTGGACGCTACCGCGTTGCATCCGCCCTCAATGGCCAGCTTGACTATATTTTCCGGATCAAAGTAGACGGGATTCGGGGCAAACGAGGCGCCGGCCGAATGTTCGACGCCCTGATCAACCGGAAGAATGGAAAGGTAACCGGTGCCGGCCAGCCGGCCGTGGCTGAACATCGATTGCAGGTTCCTGAGTACACTGACGGGCCTGTCGCTCTGAACCATGATCCGATCGATGAAATCGGGACCGGGAAGATGGAGGTCTTCCTTTTTCACCGTTCGGCAGGTGTGTTCCAGCAATGAAGAAGCTTCCTTACCGAGATACTCCGTGATTTTTTTCAACATGACGTTCTTCTCCTTTTCTTTTTATGCTTGCTTTTTGCCTTGTTTTTCCACGGTCTGCATCGCTTCCTTGACGGCTTCAGGATCGCCGAGGTAAAAGTGTTTCATGGGGTGCAGCGATCTGTCCAGCTCGTAGACAAGCGGTATGCCGGTGGGAATATTCAAGCCGACGATCCGGTCGTCCGGGATGTGATCGAGGTGTTTGACCAGGGCGCGGAGGCTGTTGCCGTGAGCGACAATCAGAACTTTCTTCTCCCGTTTGATGTCCGGCACTATGGTATTGTTCCAGAATGGTAGAAATCGTTGGACGGTATCCTGTAAACATTCCGTTTCGGGCAGTTCTTTGTCGCTCAAATGCCGATACCTTGGATCATGGCCGGGATAGCGGGGGTCCGACTTCACCAGCCGCGGCGGTTGTATGTCGTAACTTCTTCTCCAGATATGGACCTGTTCTTCCCCGTGTTGCGCCGCCGTTTCGGCTTTGTTCAATCCCTGCAGGGCCCCATAATGGCGTTCGTTCAGACGCCAGTCTCTCCGCACGGGAATCCACATGAGATCCATGGCATCCAGGACGATCCACAGCGTTCGTATGGCGCGCTTTAGAACGGAGGTAAAGGCGATATCAAAGGCATATCCCTCGCGTTTCAAATGACCGCCTGCGTCTGTGGCTTCCTGCAAGCCCTTTTCCGACAGGTCCACGTCCGTCCAGCCGGTAAACCGGTTCTCTTTGTTCCACAGGCTCTCTCCATGGCGAAGCAGGACAAGTGTAATCGTTTTTTCCTTCATAGTGAAAATATAATATCCAATTCCGTAACACTCAAGGCGGCCAATGTGATGGAAGCGGGCCTGCTTCGCCTTCGCCAACCCTCTCCTCCCTCCCCTTAGTGTCCAGCGCATCCGGTGGGATGCGCCCGTGCCTTCGTGGCGCGCCCGCCAGGTTCTCCGGAACTAAAGTTTACGGATGAGGACCACGGAGGCATCGTCGGCGAATTTGCCCCTGTACTTCTTCAGATCGCCGTCCTTGGCGTGGTCGCGGACCGCGGCCAGGATGTTGTCATACACTTCTTCCAGCGGCAGGGAGGCGCCGGCGGCCAGGATTTCCTTCACTCGTTCCAGGCCGAACTGGTGGGAGAAGTTATTTTTTGCCTCGATGATTCCGTCCGTATAAAGCAGGAGAATGTCGTCCGGCTGCATGGAAAAATGCCCCTCGGAGTCGATGGCGCTGATGGAGGACGATATGCCCATGAAGGCCGTACGGTTGGCCAGGGCGTCAAGCTGGGTCACCGCCTTCTCCCCCTTCCGGTAGAGCAGCCCGATCAGGTGTGTTCCGGCGTAGGTGATGATCCCTTCATTGAACAGGAAGTAATTCTCCGTCATGAATTTATCGCTGCCGATGCGGTTCTTGTTGATTTCGCAGATGATCATGTTGACCACCTCGTACAGCTCGTGCGGCGCGATGGTCTTTTCAAAGGCGCTGGAGGTGAGGAGCGCCGACTGGAAGGCGGTCAGCTGGATGAGGGCGGTGATGCCCGACGGCAGTCCGTGGCCGCTTACGTCCCCGATGCCCAGATAGGTGCCGTATTCCGTTCTCAGGTAATCATACACGTCGCCGCCCACCTCGGAAGCGGTGGTCATGCCGGCGTAACATTCATACCCGTCCAGCTCGATTTTTTTCGGCACGATCGACGTCTGTATCTTGGTGGCGATCTCGAGTTCTCCCTGCAGACGGTTGCGCTCGCGCTGGATCTGTTTGCCCTTGATGATGGAAAAGATGACGGTCAGGTTGTCCACGACCGTCTCCAGGGCGTGCTCCTCCTCGGGAAAAAGCCTGTTGAAGTTGTCCTTGAACACCACGATCATTCCGGACAGGTAATCCCGGTCGAACACGGGATAGAGCGCCACCAGGGTGTGGAGCCCCTTCAGTTCCGGTGGTACGTCCGAGACCACCACGCCCTTTTTTGTCTCCAGCATCTCCTTGATGAGTTTTTCCCCCCAAGCGGGTAAAAGATCGGCCGGGGTGGCCGCTATGGTGTGGATGTTGAAGGGAAGCCGCAGGATGATGTCGTC
>CAYQRT010000031.1:0-263 GCA_964419695.1 uncultured Spirochaetaceae bacterium
CGTGCTCGGGATGGGCCAGAATCCGGCCCAACCCATGATCCTGGAGAGACGCCGGTTCTCGGTCGTCGCGGCCGGCGGCGGCTATGAAATCCAGTCGACTACGACCGTGGCGGGCATGGGCAGAGATGAAGTGAATTCCGTCCGTCTTGTTTTCCGGCTGGACGCCGGAGAAGAACGGCTCGTTCACCACGCGGAAAAAGTCGGCAACCCGGCGGCGAATTCCGAATTCGTTTTATCCCGGAACAGGAACATAACCGTGGTGC
>CAYQRT010000031.1:273-16179 GCA_964419695.1 uncultured Spirochaetaceae bacterium
GGCCGTCATGACGACCCTCTCCTTGAGGCCGTCAGCCCCGGCTACCTTCTCTACTTGCCGGAGACGGGAACGGGCAATGGGCCCCGGCCCCTCATCCTTTTCTACCACGGCACCGGCGAGATCGGTAATGATCCGACGATCATCACCAAGTCGAGTCCCTTCCGCTACATCCTGGAGCAGGGGGACCTTCCCTGTTTCATCGCCGCGCCGCAGCTTGCCCCTGATCAGCGGGAGTTTGCCGAGGAGTTCTTGGACCGGTTCCTGAAGGAAATAATGGCCCGGTACCCGGTCGACTCCGCGCGTGTAACGGTCACCGGGTTGAGCCTGGGCGGCTACGCGGTCTGGCGGTTCGCCGGGTCGCACCCGGAGAAGATCGCCGCTTTCGCCCCGCTTTCCGTGTCTGTTCCGCGCCTGGCCGATTACATCCGTCCGGAGGCGGCGGCCGGGCTTAAAGGAAAACCCGTCTGGATCATCAACGGGGTGAAAGACACGATTTTTCCCATCGCCTCGGCCCGGTCCACCGCCGCGGAAGCGACGCGAGCGGGCATGGCGGTCCGCTATACGGAGATGGCGGACGCGGATCACGATACGTGGACAAAGACGTATTCGGACCGGGCATTCTTCGACTGGCTGCTGGCGCAGCAACTGAGGTGAAATCCCGGGAGAGCGGGCGGCAGACGAACAATCCGTGAGCACCCGCCTTTCAGCCGTTTTATCGCTCCCCATTCGTAGTTCGACAAGCTCACTACGGGCGGCCAAACATGTGTTTACTCTTCCTCCAACACGCCCAAGAGTTCGTCGTGGATGCGTCCGTTGGTGGCCACAATGGAGGAGGCGGCCAGGCCCAGCGGTCGGCCCTCCCAACTGGTTACGCGCCCACCGGCTTCGGTCACGATCAGAAGACCGGCGGCAAAGTCCCAGGGATTGAGCTTGTATTCGAAGTGGCCCTCCACCCGGCCCGCGGCCGTATAGCAGAGGTCCAGGGCGGCCGACCCCGTGCGCCGGATGTCCATGATGCCCAGCCGCAGGAGCCGGCCGATCTTGTGCAGGGTCAGTTCCATTTTTTCATCCCGGTCGTAGTGGAACCCGGTCACCAGCAGGCTGTGCCGCAGGTCCGGGGCGTCGCTGGCCCGGATGGGACGGCCGTTGCAGAACGAGCCCCCGCCCCGTACGGCGTGGAAAAGTTCCCGGCGCTCCGGAAAATAGATAACGCCCACCGCCATCTCCTCCCCGCGGGCCAGGCCGATGGATACGCCGTAGTGGGGAAATCCGTGCGCGAAATTGGAGGTGCCGTCGATGGGGTCGATCACCCAGGTGAAGGGCGAATCGGTGCGGCCGTAGTCCTTTTCCTCGGCCAGGATGTTGTGGCCGGGGAAGGCCGCGCGGATGACCGACACGATCTTCTCCTCGGCGGCCACGTCCGCGGCCGTGACCAGGTTGTAGTGCTCGCCCTTGACGGTCACCGAAAGCCCGGTGCGGCTGACGCGTTTGATGACCCGGCCCGCGGCAAAAGCCGCCCGGCGGGCCACGCGGAGGTGTTTCTGATAATTCATAGGGCCTTTCTTTCGGAACGGGGGCGTGGCTTGATGGCCCCCATTGATTGCTATATAATCTGTGCTTAAAAAAGCGACGTATACCGACAATTTTCCAAGTTGCCGGTATTTCCTGAAACATTTGAGTATATACGGAGTATACCGACATTCGGGACCTCCGACAACAGAGGCCGGTCTCGCGCGGACGCGGCCGGCGGCGTCAGGCCGGGGAGACGGGTATTTTCAAGACAGGCTGGAAACGGATCGCATTCCGCATACTTTTTTTTCTGGGCGCGGCCGGCGCGCTTTTTGGACACTCCAACAACGTCACCTACGCGCTCCTCAATGTGGACGCCGAGGCGATCAACGGCGAGCTGTTCATCTCAGGCTACCAGGTGGCCCAGCTGGCCCAGAACTTCAACCTGGACCCCTCACAACTCTCTCAGGAAAGCCTCACCAACCTGCTGCGCGCCTATTTCGACAACAACTTCGAAGTGCGCAGCCCCCGGCGGGGGGCGCTCGACAAGCAGGTGGTGGACTTCAGGAACTCGGACCCGGCCGATTTCCTTTCCTCCGGCCTCTCCATCATCTTTTACGTCAAGCTGGAGCGGACCGATTTCCCGATCGTGATCGGGTCCGCCATGTTTAATGAGTTCTCCAGCATCCAGACGAACAAGCTGGCCATTCGCGACAAAACAGGCCAGCCGTACCCCGGTTCCCTGGACGTGCTCCTCACGCCCAAGATTACGGAGTTCACGTTCGATCCGGCCCACCCTGATTTTTCCTTCTATGACTTCGCACCCTACGACAGCGACGGAGACGGCATCGCCGATCAGTACGAGGAGTGTTACGGCCTGGACCCCTTCAATACCGACACGGACGGTGACGGCTTTTCCGATTTTGAGGAATTCTTCATCGGCTGGGACCCGTTCAACCGGGAGTTGGAGGCAGGCCAGACCAAGGAGGCCTACCGGGAGGCGATCGAGGAGTTCGCCCGGCAGTACCGGCGCAAGCCCACGGAGACGAGCCTCCTTTTGTCCTACGTTGAGGAGACCCAACTCAAGGAGGAGGGATTCGAACCGGGCGCCGGGACCGAGACCGCGACCGTGCAGAAAGTGCTGCGGATCCACGGGATCGATCCCCGGGCAAGCGCGGAGACCGGGTTCCTTTCCGGGCTCCTGGGGCGGATCGAGGCGGACCTGTTCATGCGCTTCGACCTGGGCACCTTCCTGGTGCTGCTCGGGCTGGCGGCGGCCATTGGATTTTTCCACACGGGCGCGTCCGGTCCGGGCAAGGGCGTGCTCAGCGCCTATTGCGTCAAGGACGCGCGGGAGGTGCGTCCGCCGGTGTTCTTTTCCCTGGCCTTCACGTTGAGCCAGATTGTGGCGGTGACGGCGGAGATCCTTTTGTTCCGCCTGTTCCTCACGCATCTCTTCCGGTCGCTTTCCCTGATCACCTATATCGTCCAGATGGCGGCCGGCGCGGCGCTGACCGCCGCGGCCGTCATTCTTGTCCTGCGCGCGGTCAGGCGTATCCGGGCGGGTATGGTGGTGGGCGAGCCCTCCTTCTTTGACCGGAGCGGCGGGGCCGTGGTGCTGGGCGTGGCCACCGGTCTGGGCGCCGCCCCCTTCTTCTGGGCCCTGGTCCAGATGCTTATGGAGATCGAGCGCGCCTATTTCATCCCCCTCTTCGCCCTGGCCTGGGGGGTGGGCGTATTCGCCTGTCTGGTCCTGGTGGCCCTGGCCGTGCTCATGATCCGCTACATCATTCTGGACATCCTGCCCCAGCTGGTCATCTATGCGGAACTGGCCTCCTCGGCCCTGATGCTGGTCTTTGCCCTGTTCTTCTTTTTCATCCGCATTCCCTTTTAGAGTTTTCGTCTATCCCGGCTCCGTCCGCGGATGCACGGTAACAAGGCGCCCGTCCGCAGCCGGACGGGTTTTTTTACGGCGGCCGTTTTGCCGTAAAAAGAGGAAGACCTTCCAGCCGCCGCGCGCTTCAGCCGGTGGTCTCGTACCGTTCGAACTCGTCGTCGGTCGTATCATGGCGGGGACCGGCTTCCAGATCGATCGACACCCCGCTGCGGTGCTTGGGCGGCGCGGGGTTCTTCTTGAGCGTCAGCGCCTGTTTGCCGTTGCCCGGGCGGCGAAGCTGCCCCGCCGGAACGGCGGGTGGGGGGGCCGCCCGTTTGTCCGTCACGTCGAGCCTGCCATTGCCGACCCGGAAAAAGGTGATCGTCTCCTTCAACTGTTCGGCCTGACTGGACAACTCCTCCGCCATGGAGGCCATTTCCTCCGCGGCCGAAACGTTTTGCTGGATGACCTGGTCCAGTTGCAGAAGCGCCTTGTTGATCTGGTCGATGCCGTTCTTTTGTTCTCCGCTGGAGGCCGCGATTTCCTGCACCAGGTTGGAGGTCTTCTTGATATTCGGGACGATCTGCGTCAACAGTTCGCCGCTGTGCTCGGCGATCTCCACGCTGTTTTTGGACAGGTTCCCGATTTCACCGGCCGCCCGTCCCGAGCGTTCGGCCAGTTTGCGCACCTCCGCGGCCACGACCGCGAACCCCCGGCCGTGCTCGCCGGCCCGGGCCGCCTCAATGGCCGCGTTGAGCGCCAGCAGGTTGGTGTTGCGGGCGATCTCTTCAATGATCGAAATCTTGTCGGCGATCGTCTTCATGGCCACCACGGTTTTCCCCACCGCTTCTCCGCTCTGTTCGGCGCTGGACGCCGCGCCCGCCGCTATGGTGTCGGTCTGCACGGCATTGTCCGCGTTTTGCGAGATATTGGCGCCCATCTGTTCCATGGACGTGGATACTTCCTCGGCCGCCACCGCCTGTTCGCTCGCGCCCTGGGAGACCTGCTGGGCGGTAGCGCTTATCTGCTGGCTCCCCGCGGACACGTTTTCCGAGGCCGCCTTGATGGATCCGATGATATTGGTCAGCTGGGTGACCATCTTATCCAGGGAAGATCCCAGCTGGTCCTGTTCCGCCACCTCGCCGATCTCCACGGAAAGGTCGCCCTGGGCGATTTTTTCCAGGAGGTCGGCCTTCCTTTTCAGCGAATCCCGCATGTCCAGAAAGGCCTGGGCCAGTTTGCCCACGGTGTCGTTCCGGGTCGCGAAGCTGGCGTCGATTTCCGCGGTAAGGACGCCCTGGGAGATCTCCCCCATGTTGTTCACCATGGTGGTCAGGGTGCTCAGGTCGGAGACCACCTCGAACCCGCCTGAAGGTTCTCCGTGCTGATCGTAGAGCGCGCCGCAGCTGGCCCGTACGGGCACCGTTTTTCCCTCCCTGGTCTGGGCCGTGGTTTCGGCGATGATCGTGCTGCGGGTCTGGATGCAGCGTTTGACCGTGCAGTTGACGGTGTTGCAGATGGGCGTGCGGCAGATGTCTCCGCAGGTCATCTTGCCCACCACCTCGTCCCGGGTGTACCCGAGCATGGACAGGGCGGCGTCATTGATGTTTTGAATCAGCAGGTTGGTGTCAGTCCGCCAGGCCGCGTCCGGCATGTTGGCCAGAAACCCGTCGTCCACGCTGTTTATTTTGGTGAGCACCTCGAAACCCCCGATGGCATTGCCCCCGGCGTCGGCCAGGTGGCCGCAGCTGGCCCGCAGGGGCACCATGTCGCCGGTTTTGCTCTTGGCCACCGTGGTGACGGTGAGCGTGTTCTTTTGATTCATGGCCCGCCGGATGGTGCATTGCGGCGTGTTGCACAGGGACGTGCGGCAGAGATCGGCGCAGGTCATCCTGCCTACCACCTCGTTCCGCTCAAAGCCCAGGGCCTTGAGGGCCGCGTTGTTGATGTTCTGGACCACGAGATCGGCGTCGGTGCGGAAGGCCGCGTCCGCCATGTTCTCCAGGAATCCGTCGTCCAGGTCCGCCACGCGGGAAAGATACTCGTAGCCGCCCACCGGCTTGCCTTCGCCGTCCAAAATGGCGTTGCACTGGGCTTTGATCGGGATCATCTCGCCGGCTTTGGTTTTGGCCACGGTATTGCGGATCAGGGGTTTGCGGGAGGCCAGGCAGTGCTTGAGCGTGCACCGGTCCGTGCCGCACAGCGGGGTGCGGCAGAGGTCGGCGCAGGTCATCTTGCCTACCACCTCTTCCGCCCGGTAACCCAGCGTCTCCAGCATGGGCGTATTGATATAGCGGATGATCAGGTCGGTATCGGCAATGAAGAGCGGTTCCATCAGGGTATCGATAAACGTTTTTCCGGATTTGATGATAGTGGATAGATTACGTCTCATAGGTTCCCCCCCACGCGATGAAATGGTATGTCCTGGTTTTATTGATGGATTGAAGAATATATATATAATATATACATAAAACCTAATATGTCAAATTTTTTTATTTTTGTCATTCGTTTCCAGTTGATCGATTTCCCATCTTCCCCTATCATGAGGTGTCCGCACGGTCGCCGGCGAGCACCGGTCCGCCGGACGGGAGGCCCCACCCATGAGTGACCACAACATTCCCGTGCTGTCCGTAACCGGACGCGCCCTGGCCCGGGAGCGGGAAGGGGAGGACGGGTAGACCGTGACGGAATCCCCCGGCTCGAAAAATGCCATGTCCGGGCCGCTGCGTTTCATGCTGGTGGTCCTCATCCCCGTGGTGTGCGCCGCCCTCGTGGCCATCCTTTATTCGCTCTTCCACCTCCACCACCTGCAGCAGTTCATTGACTGGGACCAGTTCGCCTATATCGGCAATATTGAAAACAACCTGCGCGGCGGGTACGTGGTATGCAATCCCCACCATCTCCACTTTGAGTTCACGGGCCGGCTCTTTCATGATTTCATGCGCACCGCCTTCGGGCAATACGGATTCACCGACCTCATCTTCAACCTCCGGCTGCGTTCGCTGGTCGCGGCCGGCCTGGGGCTTTTCTTCCTCTTTCTCTTTCTCAAGGAGGCGACCGGTCGCCTGCCGTGGGCCCTGGCCGGCACCCTGGCCGTGGGGTTCACGCACGGGTATCTTTCCTACGCGGACAAGATCGATACGGGCATCTTCCCGGCCGCGGCCTTCTGCCTCCTCCTCTGGGTGTTCGGCCGGTTGTGCCGGGCGCGCCGGGGGTCGCTTTTTTTGGCTTTTGCCCTGGGAGTCAGTCTGGCGGTGGGCGTGCTCATGCACCAGTTCATCGGCTTCGCCTGCATGCTGGTCGGTCTGGTCCTGGCCCTGCCCGCTTTTCTTTTCCGGCGCGGGGACTGGCCGGCCGCGGCGGTCATCCCGGAGCGCCCGCCGCTGGAGAGCGCCATCGACCGCCGGTGGCGCCGGCGGTGGGGGGCCTTTATAATTGCCTGCCTGACCGGGGTCGTTCTGATCGTGGCCGCCTATTTTTACGTGGGCAAGACCTACTACAACCTGGCCGACGGTGACCAGGGCACGCCGGCCCGATCGCACGGCATGTGGCGGCACTCCACCCTGCAGAAGTGGCTTTTCACCTATGAGACGGCCAACAAGGAGACGTACCGCTGGGGCACGGGGTTGTCGAACTTCTATCCGTTTTATCCCTGGCGGGGCTTCACCGACGCCTTCCTCTCCCACAAGAAAGTGGTTCACTACAGCAAAGACATTACCTTCGCCTATAATGTGGGTGATCTCACCGACCCGGCCGCCCTGACCGAAAACATGCTGGCGGTCTTTACGGCGCTGACGCTGCTGGGACTCCTGATCTTCCTCCCCGCGCTCTGGCGCCGCTACGGCCGTGTATTCGTCCTTCTGCTTTTCTGCCTGCCGGTCTACCTGGTGTTCTTCACGTACTGGGAGCCGCATTACTACGAGTTCTGGATCCTGCCCTCGATCATACTCATCGTGCTTTGTGTGCTGCTTTTCAATCTCTGGGGGGAGAAGCTGGCCCGGTTCGCGGGCCGGATCGGGCGCCTGCCTTTTTTGGCCGCGTTCGCGGTCTTTCTTCTTTTTTTGGGCGCTCATAACGTCCGCTACTACCAGGTGCCTTTCTCCCGGACTATGATTTGGGCGGGCCGGGAGGTGATGCACAACCGCAATCCGAAACGCTACGCCCTGATCGAAACCGCGCCGTATTTCAAGCATCCGGGCGACGTGTACCGCGGACTGCGGCCCGAACAGAAATAGTTTTGACACGCCCGCGATCATACGGGTATAGTGAGTGGTGCGCGTACTCATCACCGGCGGAGCCGGTTTTCTAGGCGTCAACCTCATTCGCCATCTGCTGGATCATGATGTCCGCGACCTGGTCTCGTTGGATTTCGCGGAGTTCGACTACCCCGAGAGGGACCGGGTGGCCGTGCGGCGGGGAGACATCCGCGATCCCGCGGCCGTGGCCGCGGCCCTGGCCGGCGTCACGGTGGTGGTACATACGGCCGCCGCCCTGCCCCTGTACAGCGCGCACGACATTTATTCCACGGACGTGGAGGGCACGCGTACCCTGCTGGAGGCGGCCGTCGCGGCCGGGGTGGAACGGTTCGTCCATATCTCATCCACGGCGGTGTACGGCGTGCCCATCCGCCATCCCCTCTACGAGGACGACCCCCTGGTGGGCGTGGGCGATTACGGCCGGGCTAAAATCCTGGCCGAAAAGGAATGCCTGCGCTTCCGCGAGCAGGGGATGTGCGCGCCCATTCTCCGGCCCAAGTCATTCATCGGACCCGAGCGGTTGGGCGTCTTCGCCCTGTTTTACGACTGGGCCCGGGACGGCCGCCACTTTCCCATGATCGGCAGCGGGCGCAACCGCTACCAACTCCTGGACGTGGCCGACCTGTGCGAGGCCGTGTATCTGGTCATGACCGGCGACCGGGACGCGGTGAACGACACCTTCAATATCGGGGCCGCGGAGTTCGGTACCATGCGCTCCGACTACCAGGCGGTGCTGGACGAGGCCGGGTTCGGCAAGCGCATCATACCCTTCCCGGCCGGACCGGTCATTCTGGCCTTGCGCCTGCTGGAGGCCCTCAGGCTTTCCCCCCTCTACCAATGGATTTACGACACCGCCCACCGGGATTCGTTCGTATCCATAGAGAAGGCGCAGCGGGTCCTGGGCTTCGCCCCGCGCTACTCGAACCGGCAGGCCCTGGTGCGAAATTTCCGCTGGTACTGCGAGAACCGCGAACGGTTCGCCCGGGCCAGCGGCGTCTCCCACCGCGTGCCCTGGAACCAGGGGTTCCTCAAACTGGTCAAGGCCTTTTTCCGATGAACGGGCCCCGCCCGCCGGTCTGGCTGCGTTACGCGGCGTTCGCGGCCGCGGCCACGGGCGCCAACCTCCTCATCCAGTGGCTGGTCACCCTGCTGGGCCGCGCGCTCCTGCCGGAAGCGGCCGCGCCGCCGGCGATCCTGGGGTTTGCATTCCCGGCCGGAGAGGCCGTCTACTGGACGGCCCTGGTCGCGGGCACCGGAACGGGGTTTTTAATCAAATTCATCCTGGACAAGAATTTTATCTTCCACCACAAATCCGCCACGGCCGGAGCCGGGCTGGCCACCGTCATCCTCTACGGTGTGACGGCCGTCATCACCACCCTGGTCTTCTGGGGCGTGCAGCGCGCCTTCACCCTGTTGGGCGGGGAAGATTTCTGGAAGTACCTGGGCGGCCTCTGCGGCCTGGTGCCGGGGTACCTGCTCAAATATTTCCTGGACAAAAGATTTGTGTTCCGGCCGGTCAAGGCTGGAACTGGTGCAGGGGCGTCTTGACCACGGGCCTGATCTAGGGGCCCTTGACCGGATACAGGCTGTTTTCCCCGAAAGGCCCTTCACATTTCGCCTTAGTGTGGTATACTTTCCCCGGGGCTTTCAGCATGAGATTGATAAGCACACGCCACAACTCTCCGGAAGTTGATTTCAAGGACGCGCTCTTCAAGGGACTGGCGCCCGACGGTGGGCTCTACCATCCGCAGGAGGACAAATCCATCGCGGAACTGTTCCATTCCCTCCGCCCCTCCTGCGCCTTCAATGACATAGCGGAAAAGATCTGCAACCTCTGGCTGCGGGATGAATGGGACCATGAGGCCGTCAATCGCATTGTCCGCCGCGCCTTCACGTTCGCTCCGGAGCTGCGGGCGCTCGGCGACGGGATTTATGTTCTGGAATTGTTCCACGGACCGTCCTGCGCCTTCAAGGACTTCGGCGCCGGTTTTCTCTCCTCCTGCATGGAGGAGGTGCTCAAGGAAAAAAAGAAGCACGCCGTGGTGCTGGTGGCCACGTCCGGGGACACGGGCAGCGCGGTGGCCAAGGCTTTCCACAAGAAGAAGAACATCGACGTGGTCATCCTCTATCCCTCGGGCCGGGTGTCCCAGCTGCAGGAAAAGCAGCTCACGACCCTGGACGGGAACGTGATCGCCCTGGAGGTGGAAGGCTCCTTTGACGACTGCCAGCGCATGGTCAAGGAGGCCTTCCAGGACCGGGAACTGGAAGAGAAACTCACCCTGACCTCGGCCAACTCCATCAATATCGGCCGCCTCTTTCCCCAATCTTTCTATTATATTGACGGTGCCCTGCGCCTTCAGGAACCCAATGGCGAGCGCACGGTCTATTGTGTGCCGTCGGGCAATTTCGGCAATCTGACGGCCGGCGTCTACGCCTGGAAATGGGGGCTGCCCGTGGGCGAGTTTATCGCCGCCACCAATATCAATGACGTGGTCCCCGAGTACCTGAAAACCGCGGCGTTCACCCCCCGTCCCTCGGTCCATACCCTCTCCAATGCCATGGACGTGGGAAACCCCAGCAACTTCGAACGGCTCTCCGCCGTGTTTAAGAACAACCACTCGGCCATGGCCCAGACCATCAAGGCGCAGGTGGTGACGGACGAGGATACAAAAACGGAGATGGGTGCGGTCTACCGGGAGAAGGGCATGTTCCTGGATCCGCATACGGCCGTGGGCGTGGTCGCGGCCAGGCGTTACCTGGCGGAATCCCGCAATCACGGCCGCCGGGTGATCGTCCTGGCCACCGCCCACCCGGCCAAATTCATGGAAACCGTGGAAGAGGCCACGGGTAAAAAGCCCGTGCTGCCCTCCGCCCTGAAGAAGGCGCTGCACCTGGAGAAGAAATCGGTGGTGGTGGAGAACAAGCTGGCCGCGCTCAAGGATTTCCTGCACGCTCATTTCGGGGTGTAGGAGCCTGTCGGGCTAAGGTTCGAAAGGGCCAGATTTTCAAGTAAGTGTATTGGATTTTGCTCCTTTTGGAGTTTGCATGGGAAGAAATTTTGCGATGGAATCGCAAAATTTCTTTAAGTCCGACAAACTCCTATCCGGTTCCGGGGGGAGGCGGTCGCGGTACCGGAAAACCTCATGGAACACTATACCGGTTCCGTCGGGGTAGCTCGGTTTTTCCCGGGGCATTGTATAAACACCTATAAAAATTGACACTTTTACTTGACATGTTTTTCCCAATGCGGCTACCATATTTCTTTGCCTGTTGTTATTGGGTCGGTTATTGTATTTGTTTCTGCGGAAAAACAATAGGGGGAGTTTATGAAGACAAGCTTGCTGTTTACCGCCGTTCTCCTGGCGGCCCTGGTCCTGTCCTGTACGTCGACCGGCGGCGCCGCGTCCGGCGAACCAATCGAATTGTCGCTGTCGGCCGTGGACGCCGAACTGGTGACCACCGGTCAACTGCAGCTGGAAGACGCCAACCAGAACATCGGTTGGTGGGCCAGCACTGAAGACCAGGCCAAGTGGACGCTGGAAGTTCCCGAAGACGGCGAATACACCGTATTGGCCGTTTATTCCTGCACGGAAAGCCAGCCCGGCTCCGTGGTGAAGCTCACGGTCGGCGACGCGTCGCTTGAATACACGGTGGCGAGCACCGTGGACTGGACTTCCTACACCAAACGTGAAATGGGCACAATGAAGCTCAAGAAGGGCAGCCAGCCCGTGGTCATCCAGGCCGTTTCCATCCCGGCCCGGTTCGTCATGAACCTGACCAAGCTCATTTTTCAGAAATAAGGGTCATCCGTCCGGCTGGCGATCACGCGCCTGGCTGCCTGTGCGGGATGGATATTGAAATGGTTCTTACAGGCGGCTTCCGTCAGGAGGCCGGCTGTTTAAACCCGATGTTATCGGGTGTTTTATTGCGTATTGGTTATGCGATAAACATGTAATAGGGGGGTTTCATGAAGAAAAACCTGCTTCTCACCGTCGTTCTTTTGGCGGCCGCGATCATGTCTTGTACGTCGACCGGCGGAGCCGCGTCCAGCGAACCCGTGGTCTTGAAACTGATTGCCGCCGACGCCGAACTCGTCACCGAAGACCAGCTTCAGATTGAAGACGCCAACCAGAACATCGGTTGGTGGGCCAGCACCGACGACCAGGCCAAGTGGACGCTGGACGTCCCCGCGGACGGCGAATACACCGTTCTGTTCACCTATTCGCTCGATCCTGAGTTCCCCGGTTCCGTGGTGAAACTGACGGTCGGCGATGCGTCGATTGAATACACCTGCGAGGACACCGGCGCCTGGTCCACGTACACCACCCGCGAAGTCGGTAAGATGATGCTCAAGAAGGGCAGCCAGCCCGTGGTCATCCAGGCCGTTTCGATTGGGAACCGGTTCGTCATGAACCTGACCACCATCAAGTTCATGAAAGACTAGGCTCTTAAGCTGGTTCCAAGAACTACGCCTCTCGCCCCGGCCTTACGGACGGGGTTGAGAGGTTTTTTTTATCCATCCGGTCCTTGCGCTTCTCCCACGTATATCACTTCCCGTTCCAGGGTAAAGCCGTATTTTTCCTGGACTGCCCGTTCGGCCCGGGTGATAAGCGCCATGACGTCCGCGGCCGTGGCCCGGCGGCGGTTGATGATGATGTTCGCATGAAGGGGAGAGAATTGCGCGCCGCCCGAGGTTTGGCCCCGCAATCCCAGTTCGTCCAGGAGCCGGCCCGTGGGCGCGCCGAAGGCGCGGTTGTTCTTGAAGACCGAACCCGCGGACGGCGCGCTGAAGTGGCCCTTGGCGCGGCGGTCGCGTTCGATCTCCCGCATGATCGGGCCCAGGACCCGGGGATTCTCGCGTGTCAGGGAAAAGGTCGCGTCCAGGATCACCGCGCCGTCCGTTTGAAAGGGCGAGGTTTTATACCCGAACAACGATCGGTCCGCGGCCCGGGCTTGCGGGGTAAGATCGCGATCCAGAACGGTGACCGCGGTGAGCGTATCGGCGAATGATGATTCGTAACAGCGCGCGTTCATCCAGACCGAACCGCCCACGCTGCCGGGCATGGCGAAAAACCGCTCCAGCCCCTTGAGTCCGGCCCGCGCCGTCCGATATGCCAGGCGGCCGGCGGCCAGGCCCGCGCCGGCCTTGACGGTGAGATCAGAAATCGACAGGGCGCGGAAGCGTTCCAGGCCGACGACCAGGCCGCGGACGCCCTTGTCGGAGACCAAAATGTTGGCCCCGGCCCCGATAATGAATACGGGGATGGCGGCTTCACGCGCGCGCTTAAGCAGCCCCGTCAGCTCTGCCGCGGTCCGCGGCCGCGCGAAGGCGTCCGCGGGACCGCCGATGCGAAAACTGGTATGGCGGGCCAGCGGCTCCCGGAAACGGACCACGGCCCGGAAGGGAGCCAGGATTTTTTCAAGGTCGTTCATGGCCGATATTCTACAGGCGCCGCGGAAAAAACGCCAGTACGCGGCGGATTATTCATCCGGTTTCTGTTCAAATGCCTGTTGGGAGAAGCGGTAGGGGACTTCCTCTTCCACTTCTCCGGAGAGCACGTCCTGCAGGAAGCAGAGGTTGTGGACGGCCAGGCCCTGGGCCTCGAAGACCGCGTCCAGGACGCGGACCCCGTGATCGGGGATAACCTTCATCAGGTCGTCCGCCCGGGCGTGGTCGATGAACGAGTTCATCCGCTTGCGGATGTTGTAGAAATAGTCCCGTATGTTGACGAACACTCCCCATCCGCCGCCGCGGCCCTTAACATTATCGCGGAGCCGCGTGAAGTACGACTTCTTTTCGGGACGGCTTTCGCCGCGCGCTTCCCAGAAATAGTCGCGGTATCCCGCGGGGTCCAGAATCCATTCGTCCACGAACACCAGCACCCGGTTGATGAAGAAGGCCAGGGGGCGGTTGTCGAATTCCTGGTTCCAGTCGGTGTCGTGGTGCCGCCGCAAAAAATCCTCTATATCCCAGAGCAGGGCGTTGAGTTGGGCCAGCACCGTCTCCACAAAGGCGGGGGAGCCGTCGGCCGCGGGGGGCAGGGCCGCGGCGGTGCGGGAGCGGGAACGGGCGTCGCGCATCCAGTCGCGGCGGGCGGTGGAAGTGACCAGGTAGGCGTCGTATTCGGCGCGCTTGACCGGATCGGAAAGCACGTCGCGCGCGTGGGAAAGCACCTTGAAGGCCGCTTCGGAGCGGGGGGAATTGCCGTTTTTGTCGGGGTGGTGGACCAGGGCCAGCCGGCGGAAGGCCTGCTTGATCTCCTCGGGGCCCGCCCGCTCGCCGACGCCCAGCACGTCGTAGTAACTCGCGTACGCTTCCATGCTTTATCCTCTCTACATGCTAACACACTTTTCATTCCCTCTACAGGGGTAAATTTTGTGCTGATAATTCCAATATAGTGGAAGTTGAGCGGGGAAGAAACCCGTATCCTCAATGGAAAACCGGCGCGGCTTGCGCTTTCCATTGGATGTTCGTAGACTATCGGGTATCCGGTGTGCGTGACGTGCGCCGGCGCATGGAGGCAGATGCTCGATCCGCTTTTTCCCGTACGCCTGGAGACCCTGACGGCCAATGACGCCCGGACCATCATGACGGGCGAGGGGTACGCGATCGTCTTCGCGGATCAGGGGCGCCTGTCCTACCGGCACACCGCCGAGCGGGGCGTGCTGGAAGCCGGACGGCTCTTTCTGGCGGGAGAGGGCACGGCGGCCACGCTGACCCTGCAGCGGTCCGCGGTGGCGCGCGTGGTCCGTTTCGGCCGGGCCTTTTACGACAAGCTGGCGGTGCAGTTTTACGACTCGGGGTTTCTGGACGGATTTTTCCCGGCCGGCGGTGAAGGACGCCCGGCGCCCCCGGTCATCCTCGCCCCGGCGCGGACCCTGGACCAGGTGCGTACGCTTTTCGAGCGGCTGGCCGGGGAATACGAACAACGTCCCTCCCGCCACGCCCTGATGATCCAGAGCCTGCTCACCGAACTCTTCATCCTGCTGGACCGCGAACGGGATCGTGATACGACCGGCGCCGCGGCCGTGGTGCCCGCCAATGTGAACGCGCTGATGCACCACATCCAGGAACACTATGCGGACGAGTTCAGCCTGGAGGAACTGGCCGCCCGCATGGGGCTCACCCCGGCGTATTTTTCCCGCCTCTTCCACGAAAAAACCGGCAAGCCCCTGTTCGAGTTCATCAATTCCATCCGTATTCAGAAGGCCTGCCAGCTTTTAAAACGCACCGGCCTGCCCGTGATCGAGATTGCCTACGCGGTCGGCTACAACAACCTTTCATTCTTCAACCGGTATTTCCGGAAACTTATGCGCATGAGTCCGCGCGAATACCGCAGTCTGTAGCGGCGGACGGAATAGGCTGAATGTGCTATATTGGAAGCGAAAAATCCACGCCTGTCGTCTAGTCCGGCCGGGGTCTTCTCAAGGCGCCGTGGGAGGGGAGTGAATCGGATGCGGAAAATCACCTGTCTCGTCATTACCCTGTTCGTCCTGGGCGCGGCCGCGGCTTGGCCGGGCGATCGGGAGCAGGCAGCCTTCCGCAAGGCGGTCCGTGAGGGGGACCGGGAGGGCTTCATCGCCCTGCTGGAAGCCGGCCTGGACGTCAACGAGCCGTACGGCTACGAAACGCGCCTGCCCCTCTGGTTTTACGTGGTGCGCGACGAGCGGGAGGATTTCCTCGGCTTATGTTTTGAGCACGGCGCCGACGTAAGCCGTGCCGACCAATCCGGTGAAACCGCGCTCATGCACGCGGTCCGGTGCCACAGCCCGGCCATGGTCGCCGGCCTGGCCGGCCGGACCCGGGAGGCGGGCCGGTTGGAGGCGCGCAACGAGGACGGGCGCACCGCCCTGGTACTGGCGATCCGGGAGGACAAAGCGGATTATGTCCGGCTGCTGCTGGAAGCCGGAGCGCGCGCGGACGGTCCGGACGGCGGGGGTGATTCGCCTCTCATTTTATGTATCCGAACCAACCGATGGGAGCCGGCCCGTCTGCTTTTGTATTACGGGGCCGACGTCAACCGCGCGGACGGGGACGGCAACACCCCGGCCGCGGTCTGCGCCGCGTACGGGCGTTTTACAATGCTGGACATGCTTCGCGCGCTGGGCGCGGACACGCGCGCGGCCAACCGCTTCGGGCATGCTCCGCGCCTGTTGACCGAACCGGAGGCGGGGCGGGAGCGGGATGCACCGGTCGGTGATCTCCGCTGGCTGGCAAGGGACGCGGCCGGTGAGCCGGCCGGGTACGCGGTGCGCATCGGGGAA
>CAYQRT010000032.1:0-16123 GCA_964419695.1 uncultured Spirochaetaceae bacterium
CAAACCCGGTGAGCAATAGACTCCGTCCATGTATTTTCATTGTTAATTCCGGGCGATCAGACTATCATTGGACGGGGAGGCGCGTATGCCGCTTTTTGAGTGGAACGAGCAATTCAACGTGGGCGTGGAGTACTTTAACGCTCAGCACAAGAATCTGGTGACGCTGGTCAATGATCTGCACGACGCGATGCGGGAGGGTAAATCCAGCGAGCGGCTGGGCGGGATTCTGGCCGGTCTGATTGACTACACGGTCCGTCACTTTACCGATGAAGAGCGGGCTATGGCCCGCTATGGATACGGTGATTTGGCGGTACACCATCACGAGCACGAACTACTCACCGCCAAAGTCCTTGAGTACAAAAAGCGGTTTGAGGAAAAGCAGGTGTTGCTCTCTATTGAACTGGCGGGCTTTCTCAAGGATTGGTTGACCAACCACATCATGGAGACGGACAAGCGGTACGGGCCGTTCCTGGCCGGCAGGGAAATCCCTTGACGGCGAAACGAGACTGATATTCCCCGTATGACGCTGTTCTTAAAGGGAACCTCGAAAAACTACTGTTTTTCGAGGGTTCGACTCCCCATGAAGAATCGATATTTCCTTTTTGAGAATGAAAATATCGATTCTTCTAAGGAACTTCGAAAACACTCCATTCCTTAAGATCGAGGGTTTTCGAAGTTCCCTAAATACAAAAGTGTGTTTTTTCTGTCTTTGACTGTAAATTCGCTTGTCATGCCCCGCCTATCATGTTATCAATAAACGAATACGCTCGGTGCCTGGTCAGGCACATATTTTACCGTCGACATTGTCGGTGGGTCAGGCCGACGCGTCCGGTAAAGAATTCCGGCTCGGTAACGACGCTTCAGGGGAGGTCGGTGTACCATGAGTTCCGTGGAAGACAGGAAGCCTTTCGACGCGGCCGATCAACTAAAACTCCTGGAAAACCTCATCCGCAACCACGTTTCAGTGAAAAACGGCATTAAGATGCTCGCCGAATACTGGCAACGCCAGGGCGCGGACATCGACCTGGAGGCCGTTTTGGAATTCCCCCTGACCCGTGATCTGCACAAACTTGAGGACTGGTTCGGAACCATCTGGGCGGGCAAGGGACCGCCCATCACCTCGGACGGACTCTGGTTCGGACTCAAGGTGCTGCCCAAGGGCGAGTTGGACATATACGCGGCCGTGCTGGCCCGTTTGGGACGCGAACCCTCGGAATGGGACTGGGATAACGTCAGCTACGCCAAGCCCAGGGACGCCGCTTCCCGCATTTTCAAGTCCCTGCTTTCCCCCAAGGGACCGGTCCATGAGGAACCGGTGCGGCACCTGATGGGCATCGGCTGCGCCGTGCTGGTGGCCCAGCACCTCTGTCACGCCCTGCGCCCCACCCTGGGCGCGCGTGAACCGGTGGTGGCCGTGGGCTACGACGAAGGCGAGTACTTCATCCTGGGCACCGCCCGGGTGAACGGCCGGTTGGAGCCCCTGCCGGCCGTGGCCTACTCCCGGCCCCGCGTGGGATTGGCCCGGGGCAACCTCTTCCGCGTGGCCGATTTCGCGTCCACCACCCGCTGGATACTGGCCCAGCCCCGCAACGGCGCGGGCAAGGAACTGGGACGCACCTTCGGCCTGCAGGCCAAACTCGTTGAGCCGGAGACCGAGGTCGACGTACCGGTATACATTAATGGCCGGCGTCTGGATTTTTCCTTCACCCTGTCGGGGGTGCCGGTGGTGAGGCGGAGCGTGGCCGAGGTGATCGAACAGGCCGATCGCGCCTCGGTTCAACGCCTGCCGGTGGCGATCGAGGGGCAAAAAGGTGATTTTGAAATTCTCAATATATTGGCTACGGCGCGCGCCCCGCGTCTTTTGGAGCAGTCCAAAAAATTAAAACTTCCACTGCATGATCTGGAACTGGGCAAGCACGAAATAGTCAGGATCAAGAACGTCGTGGTGGTCACCCGCGGTCTGGCGGAAAAATTGGTGAAGGCCGCGGTCAGCGGCGTCAGCTTCATTCCCCTCAAATCTCAAGATCTCGAATAGCGGACCCAGGCGTTTGTCCGAAGGAATGATCCGGCCCTTTCAGGGGCGGGCCGCTCCCGACAGGCGTGGGTAGATGGCGGCGTATCTCTGGAAGAGGTCCCGGTAGGCCGTGGTCGCGGACTGGTCGGGTTTCACCGTGACGCCGGTTTGGGTCATGGCGGCCGCCGCGGTGTGGAAGTCCGGGTGGAGACCCGCGGCCACCGCGGCCGCTATCCCGGCGCCCAGGGCCGAGGCCTCTTGGCTGGCGGGCAGGCGGATCGCCTTGCCGGTCACTTCGGCCAGAATGGAGAGCCAGAGTTTGTTGGCCGTGCCCCCTCCCATGGCGACCAGTTCACGCACGGGGCGTCCGGTCGCTTTTTCCACCGCCTTAAGCGCCAGAGCCTGCTCAAAGGCGATTCCCTCCAGCACGGCCCGGTAGAGGTGAAAGCGCCCGTGCGCGGAGGAGAGGCCGGTGAATGTTCCCCGGGCGTCCATGTCCCAGTAGGGATTCATGACGCCGCAGATGTAGGGCACGAAGAAGAGGCCGTCCGCTCCGGGGGGCAGGCCGCGGGCGCCGGCCTCCAGGCGCCGGTGAACCTTGGTATCAACGGCAGGGTCCAGGCCCATGACCGAGCGGAGGAGCCAGTCCACGGCAAAGGTTCCGGCGCGCAGGCTGCATTCGCAATAATACCCCTGGTCCGCACAGGCGATGAGGGTGCGGAAGGCGGAACCGGTGAGAAAACGGGGCGAGTACACGCCGGCCACCACGGCCGTTCCCAGATTGAGATAAGCGCGATCCGTGGACAAGGCATTGACCCCCAGTCCCGCGGCCTGGCCGTCCCCGCCTCCCGCGGCGACAATCGTTCCGGGGGCCAGACCGGTGGCCGCGGCCGCCGCCGCCGATACCTGGCCCACCTGGTCGCCGGGCCGGAAGGTGGACGGAAATTGGCGCGCGGTCAGTCTGAGGGCGGAGAGCACAGGCCCCGCCCACTCCCGTTTGGATAGGTCGAAAGCGCCCAGCGGGCAGGCCGAGGCCTGGCTGGTGCGGAACGCCCCGGTCAGTTTCCAGACCAGGTAGGCATGCACGTCGCATATCATACGGATCTTTTTGTACAACTGCGGTTCATGGCGCTGCATCCAGGCCAGACGGTAGACGACCGGCGCGTAATCCACCGGTTTGCCCGTGAGGCGGAGGATTTTTTTCCGGCCCACCCGGCGCGCGAACGGCTCCACCTCCTCCTTGCACCGTTCGTCCAGCCAGATGATGGCGGGCCGGAGCGGTTTGTTCTCACGGTCCAACGGCACGAACGTCTCGCGCTGGTTGGAGACGGCCAGGGCCGCGATGCGGGACCGGTCGATCCGGGCGGTCACATCGCGAAGCGCCAGGCGGGCGGCCCGCCACCAGTGGTCCGGGTTCTGTTCATACCGGTGGGGACCGGGAGAGGAGAGGGGGATGGGGCGGCTGGCGGAGGTGATGATGCGGCCGCGGTCGTCCATGACCAGAACCTTGACGCCGGTGGTGGACGAGTCCAGGCCGATGACCAGACGCGAACCACCGGCGGGAGCGGCCCTTTTCACCGCTGGACCTCAATCATGGCCTTCATGACGCCATCCCTGTATCCCGCGACCAGGTCGAAAGCGGCGGCGGTCTCTTCAAGCGTAAAACGGTGGGTCACCATGCCGGAGAGGTCCACCTTTTTACACGCGATGAGGTCCAGCGCCTTTTGCGTACAGCCGGCCTGGCGGCGGATGTTGTACAGGGTGATCTCCCGGCGGCGGAGCTCATGGACGGGAAGGGAGATCTCGTCCTCTTCCGGAATGCCCACAATCACCAGCCGCGCTCCCGGCCGGCACAGGTCGATTCCCTGCCGCAGCGCCGCCGGATCGCCCGAGCACTCGTAGACCACGTCCGCGCCCAGCGGAACGCGGGAGAGTATCTCGGGCGTCGCGTCCGGCGCCGCCGGCGGCCCGGCCCAGATCGCCCCGAGACGGGAGGCGAAGGCGATGCGCTCGGGGATTTTATCGGTAACAAAGATGTTCTCCACGCCGCGGGCGCGCAGCGCGTGTCTCACCGACATGCCCACGGGCCCGCAGCCGAGAATGACGGCCGCGTCCCCGGAGGCGGGGAGGGTGCGTTCCACGGCGTAGACGCCGATGGCCAGCGGTTCGGAGAGGGCCGCCTCCTCAAAACTCATGGCATCCGGGATGGGGAAACAGCAATGTTCGTGCATGACAATGGATTGGGAGAGGCTGCCGGACAGCTGCCCGGGGCAGCCCAGGAAGGCGAGGTGCCGGCAGGTGTTCTCGCGCCCGGACAGGCACTGGTCGCAGTGCCCGCAAAAGTCGCCGGGATCCACGGCCACGCGGTCGCCGGGCTTGACGCGCGTCACCCGGGAGCCGACCTTCTCCACCACTCCCGCCGACTCATGACCCACGGTAAAGGGAAATTCCACCACCTGCGTACCGATCCGACCGTCGGTGTAGTAATGGATGTCCGATCCGCACACACCGACCACGGTGACGCTGACCAGGACATCGGTTTCCCTGGTGATCTGCGGATCAGGCACCTCGCGTATCGCGATCTTCCGGATGCCCGTCAGGACGGCTGCTTTCATGAATTCACCCTTCTTCCGATGGATCTTGTTGACACATTATATGACAAGAAGCCGGAAAAGACCATCGTCGGTGTCCGGTTCCCGGGCCGCCTTTTTTTCCTCCGGGGCCTGATGAAACGCGGAGAGGGAGGCGGCTTTTGCATTGTGGAAAAATAATCTATACTTCCTGCCATGAAATACGAACTGGAAACCATCCCCGTCTGGGAGGCGTACCGCGCCGACGGCGAATGCCCGGTCTGTGTACTGGAAAAGAAGAACGAGGCCCAATACCTCAAGTTTTTTCTGGGCGATTCGGTCATGGATCCTGACACGCGGGTGGAGGCCAACCGGAAGGGGTTCTGTGTCCGCCATTCGGACATGCTTCTGGAAGGCGGCCACAAGCTGGGTCTGGCCCTGATGACCCATACTTTTCTCCAGCAATTCCTCGCCAAGTACCGAGACATAATGAAGGAAGAACAGTCCGCTCGCGCCAGAAAAAAAAACCCGCCTGACTGGCCGGGATTTATCCGGCGCTCGCTTTTAGATTGCCTGTTCTGCGAGAGGCTGGCGCAGACCCTGGACCGCTACGTGTACACCATCGTCTACCTGTACCGCAAGGACGAGGATTTCCGCACGACCTTCCAGGGCTCCAAGGGCTTCTGCCTGCCGCACGCCGCCCGCGTGCTGGAGATGGCGGACGGGGAATTGAAGGGGCCGGTGCGCGACGGTTTCTTCAGTGATCTCCTGACCATCGAAGAGAAGCGTTTGGCGGTGCTGGAGGGTGAAATCGACTGGTTCACCCAGAAGTTCGATTATCGCAACCAGGACAAGCCCTGGGGCAATTCCGCCGACGCGCTGCCGCGGGTGCTGCAGAAGCTGAAAGGGCATCTGTTTATTGATCGGAAATAACGGCGGGAGCCGGGCCGGTGTGCCGGTTCGTCTCCATGAAAAAGCAATTACTTTTTACATTTTTCGCCATAATCCGCCACACGAAATGTTCTATAATGTCATTATAAACAATATACGTATAACGAGTCATCCAGACGTCCCCCTCGGAGGCATTCCATGAGAAAGACGCTCAGCGTTCTGTCGATCCTGGCCCTTTTGATCCTGCTCCCGGCTTGTGAAAAACCGGACAACCTTGTTACCCTGCCCGCCGGCCAGGGGGCCGGCGTTTCCGAGGCCCAGGTCATCGCCCTGCCCAAGACCCTGGGCTTCCCGGTGAGTTCGATCGTCTATTACGACGCGCAGGATCTGGACGTTCAGGGGTTCGCCTTCGCTAAGGAGCAAGGACCCCTCACGGTCACCGACTACGGGCCCGTGGGCGAACTGCCGGTGGAGAACAAGCGCCCCACAGTGTACGCCGTCTTCTCCCAACCCATGACGCCCCTGGCCAAGTTGGGCGAGCCCATGACGAGTTCTCCCTTGCTGCGCATCACGCCCGCGATCAAGGGCGTTTTCCGCTGGTACGGTTCGCGCCTGCTGAGTTTTGAGCCGGACGAACCGCTCCTTTCCCAGCGGCGCTACACGGTCACGGTCACCCGGGACGCCGTGTCTTTGGGCGACCAAAGGCTTAAGGAAGAACGCAGCTTCGAGTTCTACAGCGAGTACCTGGACATCGCCGGGTTTCATCCGGGCCGGCCGGACCGCCAGTTTGAGATAGACCGCAACGACGTGCCCCTGGCCGACGCCCGGTTCCTGACCGTCCGTTTCAATTATCCCGTAAACATGGCCGTGGTGGGCCGGTTCATCCGTGTGGAGGCCGGCGGCCGGAGCATCGGGTTTTCCCTGGCCCGGCCTGAAGGCGAGCCGGGTTCCGAAACGGAAAACCTCAAAAATCGTTCACTTGTGATCACTTTAAAGGAACAACCGCCGGAGAACACGCCCGTGGTGTTCAGGCTCCTGCAGGGTGCCCGTTCGGAGGAGGATTACATCGGGCGGCCCAAACCCGCGGAACGAAAGTATCATACCCTCCGACCCTTCACCTACAAAAGTTATAATACCTGGTCCTACAGCTTTCGCCGCTCCTCCGGCGGCGACGCCAACCCCGTATACTTGAAATTCTCGCATCCCCTGGAGGAGAAGGAACTGGCCCGTTTTTTCTCAACCTCTTTCAAGGGAGTGAAGGATCTCAAGGAGCACATCTCCGTGTGGCAGAACATCGTGAAGATAAGCAACCTGCCCGTCCGCTACGAGTCGACCTATTCCATCAGGGTCAGTAAAAACCTCTCCGACATCTACGGCCGGAAGCTGGGCGCGGATCAAGTGATACGCGTCAGCGTGGGCAAGGCCAGGAGTTATGCCTACTTTCCCAATACCGGGTCGCGCATGCTGGAAGCCCAATATCCCCCCAAGATCGTCTTTGAGTATCAGAACGTGCCGTACGGGTACTGGAAGGCGGCCGCGATCGACGACCCCTACCCGGACAAGGGAATTTCCTTTTCCAAGGACGAACTCGAACCGTACGACCTGTCCGGGGCCAAGCCGAACGTCAAGCAGTACCGGGTGCTGGACCTGGCGCCCTTCCTTCACGGCGGCAAGGGCGCGGTGGGAGTGTCCTGGAAATTCGCCACGGTCAACAGCCGGGGCAAGATACGCAAGGGGTATCATAAAAATCTCAACCTGCAGGTCACCGACCTGGGGATTACCGCGCGCTGCGCCTACAATAAGGTCCTGGTCTGGGCGGCCTCGCTCTCCACGGGCCGGCCGGTGGCGGACGCCCGGGTGAGCCTCCTCTTCGGCCACCGCACCGCGGTCAAGACCGGCCGCACGGACGCGCGCGGTTTGGCGGTCATTGATCTGGCCCCCGGCGAATACCGCTCCTCCTTCACGGTGCCGGAGCGGAACTGGCGCAGGGACGAGTTGCGGATTCTGGTGGAGAAGGGCGACGACCGGGCCGAGTTCAAGCCCAACGATTCGCATAATGTCTGGCGCTTCGACGTGGACGCCACCACCGAGCCGGGCCGGATTGAAGAAGATGTTATGCACACCTTTCTCATCACCGACCGCGGCCTCTATAAACCGGGAGAGACGCTCACCTTCCGCGGCATCGACCGCAACATCGCCGCCGGGAAATTCTCGGTGTACAAGGGGCCCTATGAGATTCTCATCCGCGAGGCGGGCTGGCGTACCCAACCCATCCTCACCCAGCGCGGCCGAACCACCTCCACCGGAGGGTTCTATGGCACTTTCACTCTGCCTCCCGCCCTGGAGCCCGGGAATTTTTACCTCGAATACAAACGGGACGGCAAGGAGACCTCCATCTATTTTCAGGTGGCGCAGTTCCGGCGCCTGACTTTCCAGGCACGGATGGAGAAGCCGGAGCGGGAGTTCTACCTGGGGGACAACCTCTCCTTCATGATCAAGGCCTCCTATCTTTCCGGCGGTGATCTGTCCGGCGCCTCGTTCGAGTACTACTGGTACAAGGAGGCTGAATCGTTCACGCCCGCGGGCCTGACGTGGAAGGATTGGGATTTCGGCCCGGACAACTGGGACGGGTACACCCACCTCTCTTCGGGCAAGGGCCTGCTGGACGCGTCCGGCGGCGCGCTCATATCGCAGGCTACCACGCGCGAGGGCCTGGAAGGGAAGGCCTACCGTTACAATGCGGAGGCGCGCGTCCAGGACGTGAGCCGCCAGGAGATCGCAGCGCGGCAGAGCGTCGTGGTCCATCCGGCGCAATTCTACATCGGCGCCCGGTTGCCCGCGTCCCAGGACGGTTGGTGGTCGAGATTCGTGGCGGCCAAGAAATCGCTGGCCGTTGAAGTGGCCCTGGTGCGGCCGGACGGCGCTCCGTATGCCGGGGAGGCGGAGATCACCCTCAAGCTCATCAAGGAGACCTGGAAGGTCTCCCAGCAACGCGGCGTGTACGGCCGGGTAAACAGCATGTACGAGCGGGTGGAGGAAGTGAAGAAAGAGGAAAAGATCGGCGTACGCGGCGGCCGGGCCTCCCGGACCGTGACCCCGGAAGAGGCCGGTTCATACATCATACGTCTGGTCGGCGAGGACGAAAAGGCACGGACCGCCGTCACCGACCTGGATTTCTACGCCACCGGCGCCGAGTGGGTGCGCTGGAGCTCGGAGGATTCGGACTCCATTAACCTTATGGTGGACAAGGAGCAATACGCTCCCGGCGAAACCGCCCGGCTCATGGTGCGCTCCCCTCTGCCCAAAGGGCAATACCTGCTTACGGTGGAACGGGAGGGGATTTTCGAGGAAAAAATCATCACCCTCAACGGATCCCAGGGACTCATTGAAGTGCCGGTCAAAGATGAGTACGTGCCCGTCTTTTATGTGGCCCTCTCCAGTTATTCCAAACGCGAGGCCCAGCCCGCCTCCTACTTCGGCCCCGATCTGGGCAAGCCCAAGGGGTATTTCGGTATTGCCAAGGTGGCGGTCTCCACCAAGACGCGCACTTTCGACGTGACCATCGAACCGGCCAGGGACGTGTTCCTGCCCGGGTCCCGGGCCGAAGTGATAATAACCGTGACCCGGAACGGAAAACCCGTACCCAATGCGGAGGTCACCTACCTGGCGGCCGACCGGGGCGTGCTCGACCTCATCGGCTACCACGTACCCGATCCGGCGAGTTTTTTCTACAACCAGTCCTGTTTTCCTCTGGCGGTGAAGGGCGCGGACTCACGGTCGCTCCTCATTGATCCTGTTACCTACGAACTGAAGGACCTGCAGGGCGGGGGCGGCGACGACGAAAAGATGCAGAAACGCAAGGACTTCACCCCCCTGGCCGTCTTTGAGCCCTACCTGAAGACCGACGCCCGGGGCAAGGCCGTGGTGCGCTTCAAACTACCGGACACGCTCACCACCTACCGTTCCACCGCCATCGTGGCGGAGAAGGAAACGTTCGGCCTGGCGGAGAAGGAACTTCTGGTACAGAACCCGCTCAACGCACGCAGCGTGCTGCCGCGCCGGATGCGGGTGCGCGACACGGCCGTAGGATCGTGTTTGCTTACCAATATAAGCGGCCAAGCCCGGAAAGTAACGGTCTCCCTGGCCGCAAAAAATCTGGGCGTGTACGGGCAGGCGGAGAAGACCGTCACGGTCAAGGCCCGGGAAACGCTGACCGTGCCTTTCTCCCTGATGGCCACTACGGCGGGCCGGGCGACCCTTCTCTTCACCATCCGGTCCCAGGTGCTCAAGGAACAGCTGGAGGACACGCTTGTGGTCGAACAGCCCCTGATCAAGGAGGCGTTCACGGTCATGGGCCAGACCGACAAGGTGGATGCCGCCGATACGAGCAAAGCCTACGCCGAGGAGGGATTTGCGATTCCGGGAAGCATCGCCCCGGGCTACGGCAGCCTGGTGGTACGCCTGGATTCCAGCCGGTTGACGTCTCTGGGCGAGGCGGTGGAATATCTCCTGCACTACCCGCACGGGTGCGCCGAACAGCGGCTGTCACAGATACTGCCCTACATCCTTTTCGGCGACAACCTGGAGGCTTTCGGTTCCCGCTACGCCGGCGTCTACCAGCCTTCCCTGGTGAGCGACCTCTTTGCCCTGCTGGGCAAGTACCAGCGACCGGACGGTGGCGTCTCCTTCTGGCTGGAAAGCGGGTATAATTCCGATCCCTACGTGTCGGTCAAGGTGGCGCATTACGCGGCGCTGGCCGAGCGCAAAGGAATCCGGGTGTCAGACAAGCTGCGCCTGGCCGACCTCAATTCGTACCTGCGGGGCCTGTACGTCAAGAAATACACGCCCGATTACCTGAAGATGTACTCCCTCTACGTACAGTCCCTTTCCCGGGACGACGTGCGTCCGCGGCTCAAGGAAATGCTGGGCAAACGCGACCAGCTGGGCATTGCCGGGTACGCCCTGGCCGCCTTGAGTTACCTGGAACTGGGCGACACGCAGACGGCCGGTGCGCTTCTGGGCCGGATCAAGAATTTCATCAAGGTGGGTACGCGTTCCATCGATCTCATCGAAACCTATGAATCCCGTTACTACTTCAATTCCAACGTGCAGCAGCTGGCCCTCCTCCTCATGCTCTATCGCAAGCTCGATCCCGGTTCGGACATGGTCACCCGTGTGGCCACCGCGCTCCGACAACGGCAGCAGCACGGGTACTGGGTCAACACCGCGGACACGGCCTGGGCGCTCATCGCCTACAGTCAGGTGTTCGACAATGAATCCGGTCGTTCCACCGATTTCCTGGCCGATGTGAAGGTAAACAATGCCCCGATTGTGTCGAAGACATTTCAGGGCGTGTCCTCCGGGCCGGTGATCGCGGAACTGCCGTT
This sequence comes from uncultured Spirochaetaceae bacterium, assembly GCA_964419695.1. Classification (GTDB taxonomy): domain Bacteria; phylum Spirochaetota; class Spirochaetia; order SZUA-6; family RPPD01; genus JAFGSW01. The sequence goes on from CAYQRT010000032.1 coordinate 10,863, forward strand.
TACGGACGGGCCCCTGGCCGCCCTGGAACGGAACAAGCTTTTTCCCGTGCTTCTGGAAAAAAAGGGTGCGGGCACGCTTTTTTACAACATGACCATCCGCTACGCCCTGCCCGCTGAGATCGTGCTGGCCCGCGACGAGGGATTCAGCCTGTACACCGAGCTCTACGACCTGGACGGGAAGAAGCTGGAAGGCCGGGAACTTACGGCCGGTGAGACCTATCGTATGCGGGCCGTGCTTTCCACTTCCCAGCGCCGCATGTTCGTGGCCCTGCGCGTGCCGGTGCCCTCCGGGGCGGACATTGTGGACGCTTCGTTCGTGACCACCGGTTCCTACCTGGATAAGGGGGGTACGGACGCCCGCTCCTGGGTCAGGGAGACCATCTACGGGGACGAGTTCGCCTTTACCGGCGAGGGTAACGTCTACTTAACTGAGGACGGTCTCTTCTTCTCGTTCCATCGACCCGTGCAGAAGATCATGGACAATGAGGTGGTTTACTATTTCAATGATTTCTATAATGGAAAAAACGAGATAGACTTCCTTTTCCGGGCCGTGATTCCCGGAGTCTACCCCACGCCCCCGGCGTACGCGGTGTGTATGTACGAAGAGGAGGTTTTCGGACGGGCAGCCGGGGCACTCTATGTCATCAAAGATAAATAAGCCGGGTGTCACCCTGAACCTGTCGAAGGGAGCCTGTCGAAGGGTGAGGTGGAGGATGAAGATGTCTCCCAGACAGAGTGTTTCCCCGCCCACTAGAACCAGCCGCCCGGCCAATGTGCTTCTGGCATTATGGTTGGCGCTCGGCCTGGCCAGGCTCTTCTTCCTGCTGCTGCCTTTTCCCGAACTGGACGTATTTCAGCGGAGTCCCTGCAGCCTGCCCGTAACCGACCGGCATGGCGCGCTGCTGCGCATTACGACGCTCCCGGACGGCACGCGCCGGGAGTACCGTCCGCTGCGGAAGCTGCCGCCGGAACTGGTCGGCGTATTCCTTTCCTCCGAGGACAAGAGTTTTTACCTGCACCCGGGCGTGGACGCGGGGTCGCTGGTGAGGGCGGTCTTCACCTCCCTGCGGGAGGGAGAGGTGGTCTCCGGTGCCTCCACGGTCACCATGCAACTGGCGCGGCTGGTGCGGCCGCACGCTCCCGGCGTGACCGGTAAACTGGAGGAGATGTGGGACGCCCTGCGGCTGGAGGGCAAGCTTTCCAAGGGAAAAATCCTGGAACTCTGGCTGAACAGCCTGCCCTTCGGCCACCGTGCCGTGGGAGTGACCAGCGCGTCCCGTGTCTTTTTCAACCAGCCGCCGGAGAGGCTGACCCCGGTGCAGATGCTCATGCTGGCCGTGGTCCCCCGCCGGCCGGCGTTCTACAGCCCGCCGGCCGGTTCTCCGGCCCTGCCCCCGGCCGCGGCCGCGCTGGGAAAACGGATCGGCTGGGACGTGAACAAGGAGGACGTCTCCCGGGCTCTGGCCGCGGCCTCCGCGGCCCCGCTTCCTTCCCCTTTCCGCGCCCCGCATTTTGTGCGCTATGTGGAGGGCGAATTGAGCGCCGATGAATATGCATCCGGGCGGGAAGTGAGGACCTCCCTGGACGCGGATCTCACCGACCTGGTCACCGATGAACTCAACCTCCAGATCCGCCGGGCCGAGCGCCACCGCATCGCCAACGGCTCCGCCCTGCTTCTGGACAACCGTACCGGGGAGATCCTGGTGTACGTGGGATCGCAGGACTTTGCGGACGCAGCCCACGCGGGCCAGGTGGACGGTGTGCGGGTCAGGCACCAGCCCGGCTCCACGTTGAAACCGTTCCTGTACGGTTTGGCCCTGGAATCCGGGTTCACGGCCGCCAGCGCGCTCCCGGACATTCCCACGCGTTTTGGAGATGAAGAAGCCTACGTGCCCTTCAACTTCAACCGGCGGTTCAACGGGCCGGTCCGGCTGCGCAGCGCCCTGGCTTCGTCGCTGAATATTCCCGCGGTCTACACCCTTGAAAAAATCGGCGTGCCCGTTTTCGTACGAAAATTGAAGGAGCTGGATTTCACTTCCCTGGAGGGGCAGGAGGAAGAGGTGGGCATCGGCCTGGCCATAGGCAACGCCGAGGTGACGCTGCTGGAACTGGTGCGGGCCTTTTCGGTTTTTCCGCGGGGCGGAGTGAAGAACACCCTGACCTGGCGGCGGGTCGAACCGGGGCGACGCGCCGCGGCCGGGAGGGACCAACGCGTCTTCAGCCCCTTTGCCGCGGGATTAATCTGCGACATTCTGGCCGACCGCAAGAGCCGCGTCACCGGCTTCGGTTCGCACAGCGTGCTTGATACCGGATTTACGGCCATTTTTAAAACCGGTACCTCCAACCAATTCGCCAACACCTGGGCCCTGGGCGCCACCCCGCGCTACACCATGGGGGTGTGGATGGGTAATTTCTCCGGCGATACGGTGATCGGCATGCCCGGCAGTTCCAAACCGGCCCAGGTGGTGGTCGATGTGCTTTCGCGACTGGCCCGGCGGGATGAGCAGTTCCCGCCCCTGCCCGACGCGCGGCAGGTGAGGGTCTGCACCCTGTCCGGGGGACGGGCCAAGCCGGAATGCCCCTCCACGGTGGAGGAGTATTTCGAGCCGGGAACCGAGCCGGCGCCTTGTGTTTTTCACCGGCGCGAGCGTGGCCGGGTCGTCACTACCTACCCGCCCGAGTACCAGGTATGGGCCGCGGCCTACGGTTTTTATAACGAAATCCGACCGGGCAGCGGGCCCGGGCCGGGAGAGCCGCCGGTAATTGTCAGCCCGGGAAACAACGCGCTTTTCTATTTCGATCCCACCATCCCTGAGGAAGACCAGGTGGTACGGATTGAGGTGTCCGGGGCCCCCGGTGACCAACTGGAACTGAGCGTCAATGGAGAAATGCTGGCGAACGGCACGGCTCCTTTGGTGGAATTCTGGCCCCTGCGCCCCGGTGCTTTCGAGATCCTGGCCGAGAGCCGGAACGGCGCGGCACGCAAGCAATTCGCTGTGAAGTAGCGAACCAAGGTCGACCTTATCTACGGTATGGAACCATCCACCTGAAAACTGTCTTGACGAACGGTGGGAGATTCTTTATATTCTTTATGTGATAAATATTTCACATAATGCACTATCCACTGATATGATCAAGGTCCAGGCCGAAATTTTTCAGGCTCTGGCTTCGCCCATCCGGTTGGCGATCGTCAACCGGCTTTACCGGGGCGACCTGTCGGTACACGGCATAACGGAGGCGTTGACCGAAATGGACGTACCCCATACCGCCGACCGGACCAACGTATGCAAGAACCTGGCGCTGCTGCGGAAACTGCGCATCGTTACGGTGCGCAAAGACCGGCAGCAGAGGATTTATTCATTGCAGGCGCGGTGCCTGGTGGAAGCCATGCGCTGCACGCTGGACGTTATCGCCCTGCAGAAAAAACTGGAAAAAGGCGCGGGCGCGTCGACGCCTGCCCAAGAACAGGAGAGATGATATGAAAATCGAAGTGGCTGGTCCCGGGTGCCCGCGCTGCGGGACGACCGCGGAGAACGTCACCCGCGCCCTGAGCGAGTTGGGGATCCAGGCCGAGGTGGAGAAGATCACCGACATCGACGCCATGGTGGACCGGGGCGTACTCCAAAGCCCGGCTCTCATCATCAACAACAAGATTGTCATGCAGGGCCGGGTGCCGACCGTGGACCAGATCAAACAACTCATTACGCAGGAGGGGAAGGCATGAGCGCGGATGCGACATGGGAAGGAATTCCCCGCCGGAATATCCCCTGGTTTCCGCTGGTGGATACGGAAAAGTGCACCGGCTGCCGCGAGTGCTACGGGTTTTGCAGCCACGGCGTGTACGGCTGGGACGATGCCAATGACAAAACCATCGTCCGTCAACCCTTTGAGTGCGTGGTCGGGTGTTCGACCTGCGCCGGCATGTGCGTGGCCGGGGCCATTTCCTTTCCGCCCCTGTCCATGTTGAAGGAACTCAAGGCTAATCGCCGATAACTGATATCCCGACCTGTCACCCTAGAGGTAAGCCCGTGAAGAAACCCCTGAGACCGAACATAAAACTGCTTATTCTCGGAGCCGCTTTCCTGGCTCTTTATTTCATTCCGTTCACCGACTCAAGAATTTCGGGTTCGGTCCAGGAAGCCTTCCTCATGCTGGGTGAATATGCACGTGACCATGTCCTTCTCTGCCTGATCCCGGCGCTCTTCATCGCCGGAGCGATCACGGTTTTTCTCAACCAGCAGGCGGTTATCCGGTACCTGGGGCCCAAGGCGAAAAAGCCGGTGGCCTACGGGGTGGCCTCCGTGTCCGGGGCGGTGCTGGCCGTCTGTTCCTGCACCGTGCTCCCGCTCTTCAAGGGCATCTATAAAAAGGGCGCGGGACTGGGGCCGGCCGTCGCCTTCCTCTATTCCGGACCGGCCATCAACATCCTGGCCATCGTGCTCACCGCCAAGGTGCTGGGCTGGCAGCTGGGCCTGGCGCGGGCCGTGGGAGCGGTGACGTTCGCCATTGTCATCGGCCTGCTTATGCATATCTTCTTCCGCAAGGACGATGAGGCGCGTCTCTCCGATCAAAATATGTTCGACACGGGCGGCATGGAGATGCCCCGGAAATTGTGGCAGGACGTGCTCTATATGGCGAGCATGATCGGCGTGCTGGTGTTTCTCAACTGGGCGCCGTCCCGGGGGACACTGCCGGCGTGGGATTTCATCTACCAGGCCAAGTGGATCATCGCCGGTATTTTCGCCGCAGCGCTCATCATTATCCTCATCCTGTGGTTCAAAAAGGACGAGCTCAAAGGCTGGGTCGTCGCCACCCGGGATTTTGGACTGCAGATCATCCCGCTTCTCTTCGGCGGCGTGCTCGTGGCCGGATTCCTTCTGGGACGGCCGGGACACGAAGCCCTCATTCCCGGCGCGTGGATTGCGTCTTTAGTGGGCGGCAATTCGATCCTCTCCAATCTCTTTGCCGCCGTGTCCGGGGCCCTCATGTATTTCGCCACGCTCACCGAGGTGCCCATCCTCCAGGGACTCATCGGTTCCGGCATGGGCCAGGGACCGGCGCTGGCCCTGCTGTTGGCCGGGCCCAGTCTGTCGCTGCCGAGCATCCTCATCATCGGGGGAGAGTTGGGATGGAAAAAAACGCTGGTTTATATCGCTCTGGTGGTCGGGCTCTCTACGTTAGCGGGGTGGGGATATGGTATGATCGCATCAACCGCGTAACTATAGAAAGGGATCGACATGAAAATCGGAAATGATGTCAAA
>CAYQRT010000033.1:0-15688 GCA_964419695.1 uncultured Spirochaetaceae bacterium
GCGGTGACGCGGCGTCTCTCCCCGCCTCAGGCGGCTTTCCCGCGCCCTGCGCCGAACGCGTCGGTGGTCTAGGGGAACAGCTTTCAGGACGCCCTCTACTACATTACCGACAAGGGCCTGACCGTGGGCTCGATCAAGGGGTGAGGGGCTCGCATTACATTGATGAGCCACCAGCGCGTCCCGAAGGAATGCGCCGGAGACAGGGAAGTAAGGAAGAGGGGAGAAGTTCCGGCGGGGACTGTCTGCTGTTGCGTCCAGGGTTTCTTTTTTCTATACTTTAGGGATGAAAAATCATCATGCACCTTTGTTCGTCATCGCCTTTCTGATTCTTTCCTGCGCGGGGACAGCCATGTATACCACACTTGATTCCGCCGGAGAGATGCGACCATACGAGGGAAAAAAAGTCGAATTGACCGGCCGGATTTCCGACACCCCCTGGCAGCACCTCATGGGCAACCCCTGGGGCTTCGGGGAGTCGTATTATTTTGACGTGGGAGACTTCCAGATCGTCATCTATTCGAAAACGCCCGTGTCATGTACGGGCGACGTCAAGGTGCGCGGCACCGTGATCAAGGTGCAGGGCCCGCCCAAGCGCGAGGGAGGCAAGGTGGATGAGACGTACGTGGAGTACCACCTGGCGGTGGATGAATGGGACTGCGTTGAATAGCTGGAATCCCTCCGGCAATGCCGGTCTCCGTTAGAATTCCGCCGAGCCGTAGGTGCGGGGGAAGGGGACCACGTCGCGGATGTTCTGCATGCCGGTCACGAACATAATGAGCCGCTCGAAGCCCAGGCCGAAGCCCGAGTGCGGCACGCTGCCGTACTTGCGCAGTTCCAGGTACCACCAGTAGTCCTTCTCCGGCAGGCCCGTCTCCCGGATGCGTTCCCGGAGTTTCTCATAATCGTCTTCGCGCTCGCTGCCGCCGATAATCTCGCCGATCTTGGGCACCAGCACGTCCATGGCGCGTACGGTCTTGCCGTCGTCGTTGCGCTTCATGTAGAAGGCCTTGATCTCTTTGGGAAAGCCGGTGATGATCACCGGCTTGTCGTACACCTTTTCCGTCAGGTATTTTTCGTGTTCGGACTGGAGGTCCATGCCCCATTTGACCGGATACTCGAACTTCTCCCCGGATGTGAGCAGGGCGTCGATGCCCTCGGTGTAGGTGATGCGCTTGAAGTGCGCGGCCACGACCCGCTCCAGCATCCGCACCCGGCCCGGATCGACCCACGTGTCGAAAAACTCCATGTCCTCCCGGCAGTCCTCAAGCACGCGGCCGATGATGTACTTGAGGAATTCCTCGGCCACGTCCATGTCCAGGTCGATGTCGCAGAAGGCCATCTCGGGCTCGATCATCCAGAACTCGGCCGCGTGGCGGGTGGTCTGGGAATGTTCGGCGCGGAAGGTGGGGCCGAACGTGTAGACGTTGCCCAGGGCGCAGGCGAAGTTTTCCGCTTCCAGCTGGCCGCTCACGGTGAGCCCGGTCTTTTTGCCGAAGAAGTCCTTGGTGTAGTCCACCTGGCCCTCGGCCAGGGGCGCCTTGTCCAGGGGCAGGGTGGTCACCTGGAACATCTCTCCCGCGCCCTCGCAGTCGGAGGAGGTAATGATGGGCGTGTGGATGTAGAGAAACCCGCGCTCCTGGAAGAAGGTGTGGATGGCGTAGCTCAAGGCGTTGCGCACCCGGGTCACGGCGCCGAAGGTGTTGGTGCGGGGACGGAGGTGGGCGATCTCGCGCAGGAACTCGAAGGAATGTCGTTTTTTCTGCAGAGGGTAGTCCTGGGGCGCTCCGCCCAACACGGTGACCGCGGAGGCGTGCAGCTCCACCGGCTGTTCCGGCTTGGGCGAGGCCTCCAGCGTGCCCGTCACCTCCAGGCTGGCGCCCGTGGCGATTTCCGCCGTGGCAACGTCCCGGCCGCCCGCGGCCAGGTCCACCACGATCTGCAGGTTGGCGAGACACGACCCGTCGTTCAGGGCGATGAACATCAGCTCTTTCTGGGCGCGCACGGTGCGCACCCAGCCCCGTACGGTCAGCGGCTGCTTTTCAGGCGTGAGGGCGAGGATCTGTTTTAGGCGTTGCTGCGGCATTGAGGTATTCCTTTTAAAAGAGGTAGAGCGGATGCGAATCCGGGTTTTTGCCGAAAAAGGTGATGTCGTCCACCTTCTTGATCTTGGCGCCGCGCAGCACCGCAAAAAGGGCGCGTTCGATGCCGATGCCGCCGCCCATGGTGTCCGGGAAGAGCGGCCGGCCGGCCTCATCCTTCATGGACGCGTAGTAGAGGAAGGGACCGTACCCGCCCAGTTCGGCGATGTTTTCAATGTTGCCGTTGCGGATGGCCGGGCGCACGGGCAGGACGCGGTTGTCCAGAATACGCTCCACGATGGGCTCGAAGAGCCATTCGCGCAGGGCGCCGGAGAGGATCTCCCGGCCGGCCGCGTGCTTGCCCGAGCCGGCGTCGATGCTCTTGGCCACCAGGTCGTAGTTGTAGATGGAGTCGGAGCCCACGTTCCTGAGGTCGATTTTTTTGCCGCCGGGCAGGAGGTAAGGATAGACCAGGTCGTAGTTTTCCCGGAAGAGGCCGGTGATCCAGTAGAACTGGGATTTCGTCTCCTCGCCGCATTTTTCCTCGAATTCCTTGGCGCCGTACTTGGCCTGAAACTTGTCCTTGGGGAAGCGGGGAAAAGGGATGGCCGGCGCTTCCATGGCCACGCCCAGGGCCTTGAGGTCCGCGGCGTTGGTCTTGATCACCGCTTTGACCGCGCGCGCGATGAGCCGTTCGAAGAAATTTATGATCGAGTTCATATCCTCGGTCAGGATTTCCCGCACCTTGTCCGGTTTGTTGAGATAGTCCTCCAGGGAGACGCCGCGATTGCGGCGCAGCTCAATGTCGATCTGGGAGAAGTCCGCCAGGTACTTGCCGCGCTGGACGTTGTCCGGGCTGGGCAGTTCCAGGCGGATGTTGGGGGAGTCCACGTAGATGCCCTTGATCTTCTTGTTGGAACAGGCCAGAAACTTGGAATAGATCATGCTGTGCGTGGTGACGTAGGTCTGGCCCTTGTACGGGACCGCGGGAGTGTGTTCGATGTCGTGGGCCAGGGGATCGGTGAGGATGGAGAGCATGACCCGTTCGATGTTGAACAGGCCCTCCTCGCGCAGGAACTCCGTGGCTTCCTGCACCAGGGTGGTGCGCACGGCCATGGCGTGGAGGATCTCGTCGGACAGCCATTTATCGGCGTAGTTCTTCCTGATGAATTCGCCCAGCGAACCGCCGCCCTGGGTGAGCGCGGCCTGGAAATTGTCGAGGCTTTCGCCGATCGTTTTCATGCTGTCTTCCATAATAACCTCCTTTGGTATGGTGCGTGAGGAATGGCAATCTGTTGCCGGATGCCAAGGATTTAAACATAGAAGCCGGGAAAAGTCAAAGGGCGCGAAGGCGGGACTGGTCCCCGGGCTTCCTCTGGTGGGACCGGCCGGTTGTGTTGTATCCTCTGGAGTATGGCCGCCAGGACACGGGATTCCCGGTTTGCGGTTAACCCGCGGAAGACATCGTCAAAGCGCATTTCTCCGGAAAAAATAAGGCGCTTCCGGCGTACAGTACTCGATTATTACCGCCGGCACGGCCGGGGTGGCAGGGACCTGCCCTGGCGCGCCATCCATGATCCCTACCGCATCCTGGTCTCCGAGTTCATGCTCCAGCAGACCCAGGTGGAACGGGTCAGGAAAAAGTACCGGGAGTTCCTGCAGGCGTTCCCCACGCTGCATTCCCTGGCGGCAGCCACCCTGCGCCGGGTGCTTTCTGTATGGCGGGGACTGGGCTACAACCGCCGGGCCAAAAACATCCTGCGTTGCGCGCAAGCGATCAGGGAGAGATATTCCGGACGTATTCCCCGTACGTATGACGACCTCATCTCCCTGCCCGGAGTGGGGCAGTCCACGGCCGGGGCGTTGTTGAGTTTCGCTTTCAATCAACCGACCGTGTTCATCGAAACCAATATCCGCGCCGTGTTTATTCATTTCTTTTTCAACAAAGCACACAAGGTGAGTGACCGGGATCTTATCCCGCTTCTGGAGAAAACCATGGACCGTCGGAACCCGCGGGACTGGTATTACGCGCTCATGGACTACGGCGTGCATCTCAAGCGGACCGGGAGCGACGATCCGGGCCGGCGCAGCGCGTTGTATAAAAAGCAATCACCGTTCAAGGGATCGAGAAGGGAAGTGAGGGGAGGCATACTCAAGTCGCTGACGAAGCGTCCGGACGGGATGACGGCGCGGGAGATAGCTTTGAGTCTGGAAAAGGACACGGAAGAAGTGCGGAGCGTGGTGTATGAGTTGATGGCTGAGAAATTTGTGGAACGAGTATCGCGGCGCTATCATATCATGGCTGCAACCGAAGGCCGGGTGGACGACGAGAAAGGTGGTGATGTTCCGGGAGAATAAGGTTCATCGGGCCCGGCCCCCCAAACATTCTGATATCCCCCTTCCGCTTCCCCAGGGCGGTCCGCTTGGAGCGGGGCACTAAGAATGGCTTAGGTCTCCTCGAAAACGTAGTTTTTCTCCCGGAACAGGAGCAGGCACGCCTCAGCGGCCCGGCTGTCGTACAGCTGGCCGCTGTTTTTTTCAATTTCCGCCAGCGCGGCGTCTATTCCCAGGGCGGGCCGGTAGGGCCGGTGGGCCGCGATCGCCTCCGTCACGTCCGCCACGGCCAGGATTTTCGCCTCCAGGCAGATATCGTCCTCCTTGAGTCCCGAGGGATATCCGGAGCCGTTTAGGCGCTCGTGATGCTCAAGCACCGTCTGGGCCACGGGCCAGGGGAAATCGATCTTGCTTAAAATATCATACGCGATCTTTGGATGGGTCTTGATCATTTCAAATTCGGTCGGGTCGAGCTGTGACGGCTTGGAGAGGATTTCCGTCGGGATCGCCATCTTGCCCAGGTCATGCACGATGCCCGCCATGTATATTCCCTCGATGGTCTGTTGATTGATGTGCATTTCGCGCGCCAGGGCGGTCGCCAGCCGGCTTACCTTTTTTTGGTGGCCGGTGGTGTAGGGATCGCGGAGTTCCATTGTACCGGTCAGCGCCTCGATGGTGTCGCGGAGTAATTTCTGGAGCCGGTTCAGGTTATGAATGTTCTGGGCCCGGGATTCCTGCAGCTTGGTGACGTCCCGGCTGACGTGGATGAACGCGGGAGACCGGATTTTGCCGAATTGCAGCGGATAGACATTGACTTCAAAAGTTTCATTGTGATAGGCGTAGACGGAGGAGGCCCCGGCATCGTCCGTCTGCGCCGCCAGGGTAAGGGGACAGACCCTGTCCGGGGGCGTGCACGGCGTTCCCAATCCGAACAGCACCTGGTGGCAGAACAGCCCGCGCATTTCCGCCAGGGCGTGGCCTGTTCTCTTCTCCATTACCCGATTGGCCCAGAGGATTCTATATTGGGAGGAGATAAGCAGGATACCGTCCTCAATGCCATTGGCGATCCCCTCGAGCATGATTTTGGTCTTCCTTAATTCCGTCTGGGCCCGGTTTTTTCCCTCGCGGACGGTGGCCATCATTATCGCCTGCCGGACGGCCGGGGCCAGGCGCTTGATGTTGTTTTTTATCAGGTAATCGTTTGCGCCCTCCTTCATGAGCTCAATGGCGGCCTCCTCGCCGATGCTGCCCGTCACCACCAGGAAAGGCGTCTTCGGACTAATCTCGCCTCTGATGCGCAGGGCGTCCAGGCCGTTCATACGGGGCAGATTGTAGTCGGAGAGGATGGCGTCATAGGCGTTTTTATTCAACTCGGTGCGCAAATCATCTTTTGTGCTCACCGGAGTGATCTCGACCGCAAGACCGTCTTTCTCCAGGGCGCGCCTCATGAGGAAAATGTCTTCCTCCACGTCTTCAACAATAAGGATTTTTAATTCATTCTTCGGCATAGTTCCTCTTCGGCGTCTGTTTTTATTTTTTGATACTCTCGCTTCGTCATGTCAAGGACTCTTTTCGGTTTATCCGTCGGTCCAGCGTTGAACGGACAATTCGAAAGAGGCTTTCCGACGAGAATGGTTTTTGGATAAAGTCGGCCACATCCATTTCAGCCATGAACGATTTGAGATCGGGGTCGGCAAAGCCGCTCATGATGACGATAACGGCGTTTTTCTCCAGGCTCTTGATGCGCTTGATCAAGTCGGGCCCGTCGAGTTTGGGGAGGCCGAAATCGGCGAGGATGAGATTGATCTTCACGCGGTGCGTTCCGAAGAGGTCGAGGGCGGTCTGGCCGTCCGCGGCGCTGAACACCTGGTACCCTTTGGACTTGAGGACCGTGGCGAGATAATCACGGAGCGTCTCTTCGTCCTCGACAAGCAGGATGGTCTCGCTTCCCCCGGTCGCCGCCGTTTCGGGTTCCCTCGTACCGGGGATATCTTCTCCAGACGTGCGCGTGGGCAGGTAAACGGTGAACGCCGAACCTTTGCCTGGTTCGGAATCGACGTCGATGTGCCCCCGGTGTTGCTTTATTATTCCATAGACTTGGGACAAACCCAGACCCGTTCCCGCGTCTCGGTTTTTTGTGGTAAAAAATGGCTCGAAGAGCCGCGCTTTTACCACTTCATCCATCCCGGTTCCGGTGTCCGTAACGCGGATGAAGGAATAAGTTTCTCCTTCGGTCCCCGGATAGCGGGCCGCCAGGACGCGGCGTTCCACCCGCCCGCCCTCGACCGTTATGATCCCGCCCTCCGGCAAGGCGTCCCGGGCGTTGACGAACAGGTTGAGAAATACCTGGTGCAGCTGATCCGCGTCCGCGGTGACCAATGGGGCGTCCCCGCCGGACGCGACCCGTATCTCGATTTTCCGGGGGAAAGTTTCGCTGGCGAGTTTTACGACGTCGCCGATCACGTCCGACAACCGCACGGGCATAAAACAGGTCTCGTTTTTGCGGGCGAACGTTAAAAGTTGATTGACCAGGGCGGCACCCCGTTCCGCGGCTCCCTGGATTGTTCCGGCCAAGTGCGCTGTGTGCTCGTTTTTATCGATCTCCTTTTCCAGCAATGACAAATAGCCCATGATGATATTCAGAATATTATTAAAATCATGGGCCACCCCGCCGGCCAGGGTGCCGAGACTTTCCAGTTTCTGAGCCTGGGCCAGCCTTTCCTCCAGCTGTCGCTGGTCGGTCTCGTCGATAAGGAACCCCACGATCTGTTTGATGGTGTGGCCGGGAGTAAACAATGCGTATGCGTTGACCCGGGCGAACACGCTCCTGCCGTCGCGTCTGACCAATTCCATGCCGAAATTCTCCAAGATTTTCCCGCCCCCCAGGATCTGAAGGAAATCCTCGCAGGATTTGGCGTGACGGCAAAATTGGAAAATGTTCTGATTTTTGGCCTCCCGGGGCGTCTTGAATCCGAGAGCGGCGGCGAACGCCCGATTGCAGGCGGTAATGACTCCGTCTCCGTTGGTAACGAAATCGCCGGCCGGATCGTTTTCAAACAGGGCGCGGTATTTTTCCTCGCTTTCGATCAGGGCGGCCTGAGTTTCATAATACAATTTCCGGCTGTCCTTGCGCTTGAGCGCGGCGATCAGGGCCGGTCCCAGCCGCTTGAGGTGATCCTTTAAAATATAATCGGCGGCGCCGCCCTTGAGGCACTTAACGGCCGTTTCCTCATCGATTGATCCGGTGACGATGATGACCGGGGTGAAAGGCGATATTTCCCGTGTTATCCGCAAGACGGAAAGGCCGTCGAAATCGGGCATGGTATAATCGGAGATGATCGCGTCGGGGTTGAATTCGTCCAGGGCTTGGGTTAAAGCTTCCGGGGTTTGACACCGCAGGAATCGGCAGGGAGAGAGGACTTTTTCCACCTCGCGCTCATTTATACCGGCGTCGGCGGGGGAGTCCTCAACGATGAGAAATCGATATACTTTTTCGGCGGGGTTTCCAATGTCGTGAGGGACGACGATGTCACCGTCCGTCATGGCAGGGTCCTGTTTATCAAGAGCCAATAGTAACCGGTATGTTCCATGGCGTCCATGAATACCTTGAAATTCACCGGCTTGACGATATAGCTGTTGACTCCCTGCTCGTAAGCCGCCTTGATGTCCGGGTCCTCTCGTGAAGAGGTGATGATGATGACGGGAATGTATTTGGTGGTTATCTCGGCCTTCAGTGCTTTCAAAACCTCAAGGCCGTTTACTTTGGGCAGTTTGAGGTCGAGGAATATCACCTTCGGCCCGGCGGACAGGTTTCGATTCGCGTATTCGCCTTGACAATGGATGAAGTCGAGGGCTTTTCGACCGTCATTGATAATGAAGATATCATTCGCCAAGCGGCGTTTTTTCAGGGCGCGGATGATGAGTTCGGCGTCCTCCGGGTTGTCCTCGATAATCAGGATATCCGCGGCAGTGCTGTTATCCATTGCTTTCTCCTTCCACACAATTCGTTTCCAGCGGCAGGGAAAAGTAAAAGGCCGCCCCCTTATCCGGTTCGCTCTCCGCCCATATCCGGCCGTTGTGGCGCTCCACAATGCGCTTGACGATAGCCAGGCCCACGCCCGTGCCTTCGAAGTCCCCCCGATTGTGCAGGCGCTGGAACACGCCGAAAAGTTTGTCCGCGTGGCGCATGTCAAAGCCGGTGCCGTTGTCGCGGACGCAGAAGACGGCCAGTCCCTCCGCGGTTTCACCGCTGATGGACACGGTCGATTGTTCCCGGCGCGACGAGTATTTAACGGCGTTGGATATCAGGTTGGCCCACACCTGCCGGATCATGGCCAAGTCACCAGGGATGGAGGGCAGACTGCCGATCCGGAAATCAATGCGTGGCCGGGCCTCGGGAGGGACGGCCTCCTCGTAGGCGCATCGGGCGGCTTTTTCCATGTCGATGATGGATCTGCTTATCTGGGTTTTTCCTAACCGGGAAAAGGAGAGGAGATCGTCGATCAGTTGTCCCATGCGCCTGGTATTTTCGCAGATGACGGAACATATCCGTTTGCCCTCGGCGTCGAGAGAGGCTTCGTAATCCTCCATCAGAATTTCCGTGAACCCGTCTATGGCGCGCAGAGGGGCGCGCAGATCATGACTCACGGAATAGGAGAAGGCTTCCAGCTCCCGGTTGGCGTTTTTCCACTGGGCCGTGCGTTCCTCGACCCGCTGTTCCAGCCTGGCATTGAGCGCTTTGATGTTCGCCTGCATCTCCTTTTCCTCGGTGATATCGCGCGCCGAGGAAAGCGTTCCGGTTATCCGGCCGTTTTCGTCTTTGATCGAACGACAGCGCCAGGCCAGGAGCCGGATTTTTCCGTCCCGGCGCCGTTGCCAACTCTCCAGTTCAATTGATTCCTGGGCGCCGTTGAAAAGCGGTTGAACGGTTTCATAGGTGGCTTGCTCGCCTACAAAAAAATCGGCGGCCTCCCGGCCGATCACATCGGCGCCGAAAAAATCCAAGCCGGCCAGGTTGGCCCACAGGTAGACTTTTTCCGGATTCACCTCCATCACGATCTCCGGCACGGCCGCCAGGAGGTTTTCAAAGCGAACGGCCAGGTTGTGCAGGGCCACTCCCGCTTGCTTGACTTCGGTTATATCCGATCCGTACAGATTGACGTACTCCGCGTCGGGAAACGGCACCGCCGTAATTGAAAAAATACGATCTTGACACACCGCTTCAATACTTTTCTCAGTTATAGATTCAAGAGCGGCCGCGGCGGCTTCGCCTAAATATCCCGGGACCCGTTTCCCGGTTTCCAATTCACCGCCGATGAGCTTGAAAGCCGCCTGATTGGCGTAAGCCAACCGGCCGTCACTGGTAATGCGCAGCACCGGAGCCGGGTTTTCCGAGGGGAAACGCGCCAGGCCTATGATCTCCTTTTCGGCCCGCTTGCGTTCGGTAATATCGTCGATAACAGCCACCAGGTAATCCTTTTCCGGGCTGTAGATCGAGATTGACCACCACCGGCCCAGTGACGTGATGCGTATCTCGGCGATTTCCGGCCGGCCCGAGGACGCCACCCGTCTGAAAAGCTCGAACACCGCCGGGTCGGTTTCCCTGATCCCGGGGAACACCTCGGTGGCTTTTTTACCGGTGACGTTATCGCAGCTCGTCAATTTCATGAAAGCCCGGTTCGCGTCCAGAAACACGAAATCCGCGGGCCGCCCGTCTTGGGTGATCATGTGGCAGTGGAAGAAACCATTCAACATGTTTTCGAACAAAGAACGATACTGCTTTTCGCTTTGGTACAATTTTTCCTCGGCCAGGAACCTGGACAATGTCATGGAAAGATAATCGGCCCACCGTTCCCAGATGAGGATCTTTTCGGGAGATAAGAGGTCGGTTCGGGTATCGTTGAATTGAATGAGTCCGAAACCTTTTCCATTTACGCGGAGAGGGATGAGGGCCATCGATTCAAATCCCTCACTGTTGCAGCGGTCCAGGATGCGGTCCTGACGGTCGGCGGGGGCGGTTCCGGCCAGCAGGCGGGTGGTACTGTTCGTCCAGAAGCTCCCGAATTTTGTGAAAAAGGGCAGGGTGGGATCGATTCGGCCGGCGATGATGTTGCCGCACAGGCATTCGAGGACGGGATCGCCTTTTTCATCCTTTATCGACTCGCCGGAGCAATCCCGGGCGCACAGTCTGTTTCCCGTCCTTACGAAATCCGTTTTAAAACCTTGCGTCGCAACGTAGGGGTACTCATCTTTGCAGCGGAGCCGTATGCCGACCGCTGCGAATCCCGATTCCCGCTTGAAGAAACCAAGCGCGGATTGCATCAGCCGGCGCTTCTCGGTGACGGTGTTGATCAGGCTCAGGAATTCGATCGTGGATTCCCGTTCCCTTTTCGTTTTTAATCTTTCCATGGCGTAGCGCGCGGCGCGGAGGATGACGCTTCCCGACACCTCACTCTTGAAAAGATAGTCCTGCGCCCCGGCCTGGACGGCCTGGAGGGCGAGTTCCTCGTCGCGCAGGCCGCTTAATATGATGACCGGGACCTGCGGGTACGCCCGGCGCACGGCCTCGTAGGTCGCCAGACCCCGGCTGTCGGGGAGACCCAGGTCGAGAAAGACGAGCCCCGTTGGGTGCTCCTCCAGGTGCGTCAACCCTTTCTCGAGCGTGGAAGCGAAACGGACATCGTACCGGTCTCCGCCCGGCGCTTCGCGCAGGTACTCGTGAAACAGGCGCGTCTCCCCCGGTGAATCCTCTATGAGAAGTGCGTGAATGATGTCCGCCTTCACTTATCCTCCCCGGGAAGTTTGACTATCGTGAGCCAAAAGTCTTCAATGGATTTCACCACCTTCAGGAATTGATCGAAACTGATCGGCTTGGTGATAAAGCAGTTGGCGTGCAGGTTGTACGAATTCAAAATCTCCTCATCCGCGCTGGAGACCGTTAAAATCACCACCGGGAGCCTTTTCAGGTTCGCGTCGGTCTTGATTTTGTCCAGCACCTCGCGTCCGTCCATTATGGGAAGGTTCAGGTCGAGCAGGATCAGGTCCGGGCGCGGCGCCTTCGCGTGCGCGCCGGTGCGCCGTAAAAAGGCCATGGCGGCTGCGCCGTCCGCCACATGATACACGCGCTACAGGAATTTGCTGTCCTTGAGAGCTTCCTGCGTTAGGCGCACGTCGCCGGGATTGTCTTCCACCAGCAGTATGTCGATCGGGACAACGGACTCTATTCCGTTCATTTTTAATCTCCTTCCCTTTCGCTGTTCAGGGTAAAGTAAAAAACCGACCCTTGGCCCGGTACGGACTCAATCCAGAGGCGGCCGCCGTGCCGGTTGACGATGCGCTGGCAGATGGCGAGGCCGATTCCGGTCCCGGGATATTCCGCCCGCCCGTGCAGTCGCTGGAAAATGAGGAAAATCCTCTCAAATTGATTCGGGTCGATACCGATGCCGTTGTCGGTTACGCTGAACCGCCAGAGGCGCGGGTCGTTGGGAGTGCGCACGGCGCTTATGTGAACCCGCGGCGATCGACCCGGGTGTTGGAATTTGACGGCATTGTCAATGAGATTTTGGAAAAGCTGGACGATCTGTGATCGGTCCGCCGTCACGACCGGAAGCTCGTCATTCGCCACGAGCGCTCCGGACCCGGCGATCGCGGCCTGGAGATTGAGCAGGGCGTCGCCCAGGGCGGCGCACATGTCCACCGGCGCCATGGCGCGACCGCCGGTGGAGATGCGGGAATAGGCCAGAAGGTCCTGGATGAGTCGCTGCATGCGGTTGGCGCCGTCCACGGCAAAGGCGATATAATCTATTGTGTCCTGATCAAGCGTGTTCTTGAAGCGCTTTTCAATAAGCTGGGTGTAGCTTGAGACCATGCGCAGCGGCTCCTGCAGGTCGTGCGAGGCGACGTAGGCGAACTGCTCAAGCTCCAGGTTGGACCGCTTGAGTTCCTCATTCAATTCCCGCAGCTTCGCTTCCGTTCGTTTGCGCGCGGTGATGTCGCGAATGTTGCATTGGATCACTTTCTCGCCATTCACAACATACACGCTACTGACAAACTCAATCTCGATTTTCCGGCCGTCGGCGGTTTCCAGAGGTAAATCTTCATAATGGATGTATTCCTTCCGCTGCAATTCCACAAGATTCTCATGGCTGGCGACGAGGTCGTGGAAGAATCCCAGATCCCAGAGGCTTTTATCCGTAAGTTGTTCGTGCGAGAAACCGAGCATCTCGATCAGGTGCGGATTGGCGTCCACGATCCTGCCGGTCCCGGCGTCAAGGATAAGGATACCGTCCTGGGCGGATTCAAACAGGCGACGGTAGTGTATTTCCGAAGCACTGAGCACATCCTCCGTCCGCTTGCGCTCCGCGACTTCCCGATCCAGGCCGTCGCGGGAGGCGGTAACTGATTTCAGGTCAGAGGCCATCTGGTTGAAGTCCCGGGAGAGTCGCCCGATCTCGTCGCGGGAATTTGTCCTTATTCCGAAATCCAGGTCGCCCCGGTCGATTACAGCGATGCCTTCGACCAGCTTTCTCACCGGCCTGACGATGGAACGCGCCAGTAGGATTCCCAGGAGAACGGAGAGTAATGCGATCGCCGTGATAAAAAGCACCGCCTGGACGGTAAGATTGTCCAGCGGAGCGTAGGCCGACGACAGTGGCTCAAGAATCAGGACTGACCATGGAAGGCCGGGAACGGGGGCGAAGGCGGCCAGGTCCGATTCGCCATCGTGCTCTATTTCCTGGCCGCCGCTTTCGCCGGCCAAAGCGCGTACCTCCGCTTGATTGCGTCCCGCGGCCGGCGTCATGATACGCTGCGGGTCGGGATGCGCGATAATAAGCCCGCCTTGCCGCGCGTCCATAAGGCTTGATCGCGCCGCTTGTCTCACGCTCAAATCCTTGATCGACTGAGAGAGCGCGGCCAGCGAAATTTCTCCGGTCAGCACGGCGTTGAGCTTGCCGTTGGCGGCGAATATGGGAACCGCATAAATCCCGGCGGAGCGGCCGGTCTGGCGGGAAACAACCGGTACGCCGAAGTAAGGCCGGCGCGTCGCCAGTATCCGCTGAAACCACTCGCGGTCGGCCACCGACCCCCCGCGATCCTCCCAGGTGCCGTTTTTCAATCCGCTGGCCCAACCGATGCCTTGGGCGCTATAGATGGAGGCGTTGTCAAAGAGGGCGCTGTTGTCCAGAATTTGAGCCAGTTGAGCCTCGGCTTCCGGCAGGTTTTTTTCAAGCGCGGCGCGAAGAAGTGGTTTGCGTCCGGCAAATCGGCGCAGGTTCGTCTCGGCGCCCTCGATATAACGCGCCGCGTATTCGGCCGCCAAACGGGCGGCCGAGAAATTACTCGCCAGGATTTGCTTCTTCAGAGCGCCCCGGCTGGTCTGAATCAACATCACTCCCGACAGCGCCCCGGTGACAAGCGCCATGAGCACCGTCAAGCCGATGAGCCGCGGCGTCAATCCAGTCAGTAATCGTCGGGCGGCGGACGGTCTTTTCACGGGTTTGCCGCTCATTGGCGTCTCCCCGGGCCCGCCGGTCGGTCGCCCAAGCAATAAAAAATCGAAAGGTGCTTATGCGCGGATATTTTGGGGTAAGTCTTTTTTGTATGAAGGAAGGATGTACCATGAATATGCTCCGGGTGAGGTCGTATGAAACTGATAAGCGAACATCCGTTTGTCTTTATTTTCTTTTTCATATTTTTTTCTTTCATGGAGCCGGTACACTTGGGAATACGCGTCGATTCTCCAATTACCGACACCCTACTTAAAGTATTGGTATCGACCGGGCAATTTTCAAATTTATATTTCAAGCGCGGCCAATGGCAGGGAAAAGTAAAAAGCCGCCCCTTGGTCCGGTTTGCTCTCCGCCCACACCCGGCCGCCGTGACGGTCCACAATGCGCTTGACAATGGCCAGGCCCACGCCCGTGCCCTCGAACTCATCGCGACCGTGCAGGCGTTGGAATACGCCGAAGAGCTTGTCCGCGTGACGCATGTCGAAACCGGTGCCATTGTCGCGGACGCAATAAACGGCCGCGTCCCCGCTGGTCTCACCGGTGACGGACACGGACGCCCGCTCCCGGCGCGACGAGTATTTGACGGCGTTGGAAATCAGGTTGGCCCATACTTGCCGGATCATCGCCAGGTCCCCGGGAACGGAAGGCAGATCGCCCACCTGGAACGCCACGCGTTTCCGCCCATCGGGAGGGACGGCCTCCTCATAGGCGCGCCGGACCGCTTTTTCCATGTCGATGCGGGAGCTGCTCATCTGAGTTTTTCCCAGCCGGGAGAAGGCGAGGAGGTCGTCAATCAGTTGGCCCATCCGCCGGGTACTTTCGGATATGACGGCGCACAGGCGTTGGCCCTCGGCGTCCAGCGACGGTTTATAATCCTCAAGTAATATTTCCGTGAACCCGTCAATGGCGCGCAAGGGGGCGCGCAGATCATGAGACACGGAATAGGCAAAAGCCTCCAGTTCCCGATTGGCGTTTTTCAACTGGGCCGTGCGTTCCTCCACGCGCTGTTCCAATTCGGCGTTGAGGGCGAGAATTTCCGCCTCAATCCTCTTTTGTTTCGTTATGTCGCGCGCGAGGGAAAGCGCCCCGGTCACCCGGCCCTGTTCGTCTTTGAGGGACCGGCATTGCCAGGAGAGAAGCCGTGTTTCCCCATCCCGGCGCCGCTGAAAACTTTCCGTGTTCACGGCGTCCCGGACTCCGTCGAAAAGCGCCTGAACGTCCATGCAGTGATTTTGCTCGCCGACAAAATAACCGGCGGCTTCCCGGCCGATCACGTCGTCTCCGAAAAAATCCAGACCGGCCTGGTTCGCCCAGATATAGACCCTTTCCGTGTTTATCTCCATAATAATTTCGGGCACGGCGACCAGGAGGGTTTTGAGCCGATTGGCCAATCTGCGGAATTTGTTTTCGGCCTGCTTGCGGAGTGTGACGTCGCGGGCGTACAAGTTGGCATAAGCTTTGTCTTGGATGGGCACGACATTGAACAGAAATGCACGGCCTTTCTGTTCAATTTCTTCTTCCAGTATCTTGTTGCGGTTGAACGCTTCCATGACGATATGGCGCACGGCCGGCGGCGCCTGTTTTCCGATCTCGATCACCCACTCCAGGTGCTCACAGGCGGCCTCATTGGCGAAAAGGAAACGGCCGTCACGGCCGATGCGCACCACCGGTGAGGGATTTTCGGCCGGAAACAGTGAGAGGCCTTTACTTTCCTCTTCTGCCCGCTTCCTGGCCGTGATGTCCTCGGAGAACACTACAATACCGCCG
>CAYQRT010000034.1:0-6006 GCA_964419695.1 uncultured Spirochaetaceae bacterium
TAAAGCATATTTATCCGGCCTATATCAATAAAAAAGCGGGTTGGTGATTCCACCAGCCCGCTTCTCAATGAACGAATAATAGTTTGCCGGAGGCCCCGGCTTTATCCTGAAAAACCTCTACTTTATACCGTGAGCGACATATATGGATTTGGCATAGGCTGTACCAAAACACAAGTCGGTCCTGTTACCCTCAACCCAGTAGGCGGCAATGTTTTGTGTGCCGGATTGATAGCTTCCCGCGCTGTTATCTGCCGCAGGCAAAGCACAGCTGAACAAGAGTGTCGCCGTTATCGCTAGCGCGGTAATACATAATTGTGTTCTTCTCATTTTTTCTCCTTAGAAATTAAAATGGATTTCTTCATGCGAAGAAAAGGATAACCCTGTCATGTTTTTCAGAGAATGCGTCAGAAAACATGCGTACTGTACAGCATTCTTCCGGAAATGAAATCACCCCCCATGAGGGGGGGGTGGGGAGGGGGAGGAGGGCAGTCCTAGTAAATCCAGTTGTGTTAATGTAAAATCAACTTTACTTTCTGTAAAGTTAGCTTTACATTAAATCCATGCCCAGCGAGATGGTTGGTAACAATGTACGACAAAAAAGAACGGCCGCCGGGATCACCCAGGAGGATCTGGCGCGTCAGGTGGGAGTGACCCGCCAGACGATCATCGCCATCGAACGGGGGAACTATTCCCCATCGGTCCTGCTGGCCCTGCGTTTGGCCGGCACATTACATTGCGCCGTGGAGGAGCTGTTTTATGAAGAAACTGTCTGAAATCATCGTGGCCCTCGTTCTGGTGGTTATCCTGTTCATCAAGGCCGATCCCTTTCACTGGCTCATGCCGGACGCGCTGCAGATGATCATTCTCTGCGTGCTGGCCGCGGTTTTTGCCCTGTACGCCGGCCTGATCTTCCGTGAAAAGGCGGCCGACGAACGGGAGTCCCTCCACCTCTACAAGGCCAGCCGCATCGCCTACCTGGCGGGGACCATTACGCTCACCGCGGTGATCGTGGTGCAGGACATCCTCCACCAGCTGGACGTGTGGCTGGTGGCCGTGCTGGGGATCATGATCGTGACCAAGCTGATCGTCCTGCTGTGGGCGCGCTATAAAAACTAGGCGCGCAGGCGGAGCGCCCCGCCGGGGGCCGCGGAAATCCCCGCCGCCAAGCACGGGGGTATCCGAGGCTTCCGTCCCAGAATCGACCCACCGCTGCGGGAGCGTACGGCCCGCACGGCATCCGGTTCGGACGGGAGAGAGTAAAGTCCGTGAGACGCGAGTCTTACCGTGTGAACACACTAGGAGGTGTTTCATGAAAAGTTCAGTTATAATTTTTGCTTTTCTTTTAATCGCCGCGCAGGGCGCGTTTGCCGCCGGCCAGCCCGAGAAAAAGGACGACGCCATGATGAAAGATGACGCCATGACCTCGGGCGACGCCATGATGAAGGATGACGCAATGATGAGCGACGACGGGATGACGAATGAAGACAACATGATGCTCAAAGATCCTCCGGGATTCTACAGCACCGCGCGCATGCAGCCGTATGTTGTTCCGTTCACCACTCCCAAGGCGGCGCAAGGCTATGCGGCCAAGGGACCGACGGTATACTTCTTCGCCGCCACCTGGTGCCCCACCTGCCAGGCCGCCTACAAGGATCTGGAAAGCAATTACCGCAAGCTGCCGGCCGGGGCGACCCTGGTCCTGGTCAACTATGACACGGCCCGAGCCCTCAAGGACCGGTACGGCGTGACGACCCAACACACCTTCATTCAGATCGATACCAAGGGCAACAAGATCAAGTCTTGGGTGGGTTCGGCCACGGTGGCCGACATCGTCAAGAAGATTTCCGCCATGTAACGGCGGGGGAAGGAGCAGGCCATGATCATTCTGATTGCGTTCGCTTTTCTGGCCGGCGTGGTGACCGTGCTGTCACCCTGCATCCTGCCCGTCCTGCCCGTGGTGCTTTCCGGCACCGTGGGCGGCGGCAAGGCCCGGCCGCTGGGAATCATCACCGGGTTCGTGGTGAGTTTCACGGTCTTCACCCTGACGCTCTCCGCCCTGGTCAGCCTGCTGGGTATCAGCGCTGACGTGCTGCGCTATATAGCGGCCGGGCTGATCCTCGCCTTCGGTCTGGTCATGGTCATCCCTCCTTTGAAAAACGCTTTTATGCGCCTGGTGTCGGGGCTATCCGGCGCCGGCACCCGCCAGCCGGCCGCGGGCGGCAAAAAGGGTTACCTGAGCGGGCTGGTGTTGGGGTTGAGCCTGGGCCTGGTCTGGACCCCCTGCGTGGGGCCGATCATGGCCTCGGTCATTACCCTGGCCCTGAGTACGGGCGTGGACGCCGGGGCCGTTTTCATCACCCTGGCCTACGCCGCGGGCACGGCCGTGCCCCTCTTTCTCATCATGCAGGGAGGGCGGGCCCTGCTTAACAAGTTTCCGTTTTTCACCAAGCATTCGGACAAGATTCAAAAAGTGTTCGGAGCGCTCATGATCCTGACCGCGGTGGCCCTGTTCACGGGCGTGGACCGGTACTTTCAGAGTTTCATCCTCCAGGCGCTGCCCGGCTATGGGTCGGGCCTCACCGCCCTGGAGAATCAGGATATTGTTCTCAAAGAAATCTCCAAACGGGAAGGTTCGGCGCAGGAGGTAAAAAAGTCCGCGCTGCTGGAAGCCATCCGGCAGGGCGGGAACTGGATCAACTCCAAAGCGCTCACCCCGGAGGACCTGCAGGGCAAGGTGGTGCTTATCGACTTCTGGACCTACTCCTGCGTCAACTGCATCCGTACCTTTCCTTACCTCAAGGCCTGGGACGACCGCTACCGCGACAAAGGTTTGGTCATTATCGGCGTGCATTCGCCCGAGTTCGCCTTCGAGCAGGATCCGGGCAACGTGCAGCGCGCGGTGGAGCAGTTCGGCCTCCGCTACCCGGTGGTGCAGGACAATGAATTCAAGATCTGGCGGGCCTTCAACAACCGTTACTGGCCGGCGCATTACCTCTTTGACCGCAATGGCGAATTGAGGTATACGCATTTCGGCGAGGGCGAGTATGAGAAGGCCGAGGGCGTGATCCAGCTCCTCGTGGGGGAAAAGGGATCGCCCCTGGCCGCGGACGAGGTGGCGCCCACCCGGGTTACCACTACGGGCCTGACGCCGGAAACCTATCTGGGCACCAAGCGCGGCCGGCGCTTTGTCAGTCCGGAGGGGGGCGCGTCCGGCGCGGCCGTCACCTACACGCTGCCCCGCTCCCTGGAGCGGGACCAGTGGGGCCTGACCGGCGAGTGGGCGCGCGAGGAACAGGCCGCCCGCGCCCTGGGACCGGGCGGTATCACATTGGCCTTCTTCGCACAGGACGTGTACCTGGTGTTGGGCCCGGCCGCGGGAGAACCCCCGGCACGGCTGATAGTCTCCGTGGACGGGCGTGTCACGGATACGGAGGACGTGCAGGACGGCGCGGTCACCGTGAACGCCTACCGTCTCTACCATTTATTTAAGGGCGATCACCCGCAGAGCGGCGTGATCCGCATCGAGACGAACGGACCGGTCAAGGCTTACGCCTTTACCTTCGGTTGACCGGATAGATCTTCGCTTTCCCCTTCCGGGCGATTCCTTTATACTGGAGTCGTCTCCAGCCCCGCCGGCGAAATACTCCCGGCGGGCGCGGGAGAGGAGAGGAGACCGTTCGTGCACATTATCGTGGCTCCCAACAGCTTCAAGGGCAGCCTGTCCGCGGCGCAGGCCGCGGCCGCGGTCGCCAGGGGCATAAAGCGCGTCTCCGGGAAGATCAAGGTCACGGGGGTGCCGCTGGCGGACGGCGGCGAAGGCACGGCCGAGGCGCTGGTGGCGGCCGTGGGCGGCCGCTTTCACAAGGCCGCGGTGACCGGGCCGCTGGGCCGGCCCGTGGAGGCGCGCTACGCCCTGCTTAAGGGAAATAAAACCGCGGTGATCGATATGGCCGCCTGCGCCGGACTGCCCCTGGTGCCGCCGGCCAAAAGAAACCCGCTGCACACCACCACCTACGGGGTGGGGGAACTCATTCTCCGCGCGATCCGCTCGGGCTGCCGCGAGATCATCCTGGGCGCCGGCGGCAGCGCCACCGTGGACGGCGGGCTGGGCATGCTGCAGGCGCTGGGTTTCGGCTTTTTCGACGCCACAGGTAAAACCCTGGGGCCCGGGGGAAGGGAACTGGTGCGGATTCAGTCCATCGATACCGCGGGGTCGCCCGCGGATCTCAAGCGCGTTGCTTTCCGCGTGGCGGTGGACGTGGCCAATCCGCTTGTCGGCCCGCACGGTGCGGCCCGCGTCTACGGACCGCAGAAGGGAGCCACCCCGGCCATGGTGGCCGCTCTCGAGAGGGGACTGGCACATTACGCCAAAAAAACCAAAACGGCCACGGGCGTGGCCGTGAGCACCCTGCCCGGGGCCGGGGCGGCCGGCGGATTGGGCGCGGGCGCCGCCGCGTATCTTGGCGCGGAGATCGTGTCCGGCGCCGGATTGGTACTGGAAAGGACCAGTCTGGAAGCCAAGCTGGTGGACGCCGACCTGGTCATTACGGGCGAGGGCCGGCTGGACGCGCAGACCGCCTTCGGCAAGGCCCCCCACGCCCTGGCCCTCCTCTGCCGCCGCCACCGGGTGCCGCTGGTTTGTCTGGCGGGCGGCGTGGAAGGCCGGACGGAAGCCATGCACGACGCGGGGTTTACGGCCCTGTTCAGCATCACCGACGGTCCCTGTGCCATCGACGTCGCGGTGCGGCGCGCGGACGATCTCCTGGGGCGGGCCGCGGAACAGGTCCTCCGCCTCTTTCTATCCGGCCGCCAGGCGTAAAAAAAGCGGCCGTGGAAAAACGGCCGCCCGTAATTGTTTTGGAAGACGATCAGAAGATCTGCACGCCGAAGAAGAAACTCGGCACGAGTTTGCACGTTTCCGTTGTGTACGGAAGCGGAATTTCCACCATGAAGTCCCGCACCACATCCGGGTTGTAGAAGAGATAGGGGCTATAGAAATCAACGTTCATGCCGCCGAAGATCGAGACCCCATTGAAGATGGTGAAGCCGGCTTTGACGCGCACCTGGGGCAGCAGGGTGCGCAGGTAGGGAACGTCGGACATTCCCGTACTCATGCCCGAGCGGGAGATAAGGATCGCGTCCAGGTCGATGAAGAAACGGCCGATGGGCAGGTGGCCGCCCCAGCCCGCTCCGTAACAGTATTCGTTCTGCTCGTCAAAGAAATTATAGCCGCCCATGAGAATGGTGTAGAAATATTTGGTGCCGAATTTAAAGGCCAGGCGGCTGAATTTATCCGTACTCTGCGAGATCTCAAAGTTATGGATGCCGTTGCTCGAGTAGGTGAAGAGGCCGATGCCGATGCCCGTATTCTCCTCCGCGATATTGACCAGGCCTATCTGTACGCCGGCCACCTTTTGGGCGATGTTGACCAAACCGACCTGGCCGCCGGTCACGTCACCCGCGATATTGAGCAGCGACAGCTGCCCGCCTATGACGTCGCCGCCCGCGATGTTGAAAACGGCCGATCCCTGGAAGCCCGTAACGCCTCCGCCCGCGATGTTGAACACGCTGGCGGTCTGGCCGCCGGAAAGCCGCCCGCCCGTAATGTTGAAAATCCCCGCGGCCTGGAAGTAGCCGGCGTTGCCCTGGGTAATGTTGAAGACGGTGGCTCCTTGAAATCCGGTGAGGTTTTCGTCGATAATGCCGCCGATGATGCTCACCTGCGCTCCCTGGACGCGTTCCGCGGCGCCCACGGTCAGGTTGAACACCATGCGCGAAACGACCACCACCTCCTCGTCTCCGTTGGGGCTTTTAGGGTAGAAGGTGACCTGAAAGGGCCGGTAGCGTAATTCCCGGCCCGACTCGTCGGGAATCGGAGTGGCAGGGGCCATCTCCGCCGACACCGCCGCCATCTCCTCTTCCGCTGCGGATGCGTCGCCGCCGCGGCGCGCGGTCCGTTCGCTTTTTACGGCCCGCAGGTCCGAGGCGGCCAGGGCGGCGCGCCGG
>CAYQRT010000034.1:6106-15509 GCA_964419695.1 uncultured Spirochaetaceae bacterium
GGTCCGTTCGCTTTTTACGGCCCGCAGGTCCGAGGCGGCCAGGGCGGCGCGCCGGCCTTCCACCAGCCGGACGTCGGCGCGGCGCAGGAGGTTTTCGTAGTCCACCAGCACCGAGTAGGCGCCGGGTTCCAGGCCGATTTCCAGCCGGCCCTTCTCCTGTTTGTTGAGTTCCACCACCAGCTTGCCGCGGTGGTTGCGGATGAAGACCCGCCCCCGGATCTCGTCGGCGATCAACAGCCCGGCGGAGGTCTCGCGCAGGTCGGTGAGGACCAGGTCCCCGGTGCCGGAGAGCTGGATGTCGTACGAGGGGTGCTGGGGCCCGTACTGTGTCTTTTCCGTGCGCACCAACGTTTCCGAGAAGGCGAAATGATAGGCTTCGTTCAGGGTGACCACGCCGTCCTTGGTGGCGTCGGCCGCGCCCCGCAGTCCCGATACCAGGTAATGAGTAAAGAACGACCCTTCGATCCGGTCGGATTCCTGGGCGGCCTCGGTTTCCGAACTGGAGGTGAGGAAGGCGTAGCCCTTCATGTCCGCCGCCGCGTCCACCATGAAGGGCGGTTTCTGCACGCCGCCCTTGGTGCGGATGAAAACGCCGGAGGCGCAGGAATCGATGACCGCGATGCGCACGTCCGAGGGGATTCCGGAGACGAGCGTACGCAGCTCCTTGTAGCCCAGACGCTCCTGGCCGATCAGGAGTCCCTCCTCGTCCGAGTGGCCGGAATAATAGAGGATGAATTCCTGCCGCCGGTAGAGATCCTTCTCGTCGAGCAGGCGCTGTTTCATGGTGGTAAACGCCCGGGTGATGTCCCTGAGGGTGGGATTCAGGAGCAGCAGGCGGTGGGCGGCGGCGAGGCCCCCCATGTCCTGCATGACCGAAGCGAAGGCCTGGGCGTCGGTGGCCGCGAACTTAAGCGTGGAGCGGGTCGGGCCGCCCTCGTTGATGCCGATGATGATGCCGTATCGCTGAAGCGGGGCCGGTTCCCCCGCGGAGAGCGGCGGCGCGCAAAACGCCAGGACAAGCAGGATCACAGGTTTCAGCAACATCGTCTTCATCATTATCGTGGCTCCTTCAAGAGCAGCAATGCAGTCTGATGGAAGTCCGCCGGCAGCGTCAGGTCGCTCTCCTTGACCGGTCGGCCGGAGCGGACCAGCGCGCGGGCGGCGGCGAACACGACTTCCTGGTCGAAGGTGTCGGCCGAGGTGACCAGGAAGAATTTTTCAAAATCGGGCACGTCGTCCAGCTCAAAGGAATTGGGCAGGAGGACGTTGCCGTGCCGCAGTTCGTTGGAGCCGGAGGCGGAAAGGGGGAAGTGCCTGGTGATCTGCCCCCGGCCGTCTATGGAGAGAATGACGCCATACCGGCCGCCGGCGGCTTCATACCGGAGTTGGATCGTGTCCCGGGTATGGACCGTGGCTCCGTTTTTGAGCAGTTCCGCGCCCGAGGGTTGGCGCAGGTACACGGAGAGGACGGGGTTCCGGGAAACGGCGTCGCCCTTGGAGCGTACCACCTCGACCGGTTCGGCGGTGGCGCCGTTCCCGCGGCTCACCAGGCCGGGCGTCACCAGGATGATGAGGACCAGGGCGAAGGCGCCGGCGGCGGCCGCGGTCAGCCCGAACACGGGCAGGCGCGGACGTCCGGTACTTTCAGTCAGGCGGGCGTGGATGCCGTCCGCCATATCGGCGGGGCGGTAGCGTCCCAGGATCTCGCGGTCGGACCGCTCCATCTCCTCCAGCCGGCGCCGGAGTGCGGCGTCGCGGCGCAGGCGCTCTTCCAGGCGGCGGACGCGGGGTGCGTCCAACTCGCCCAGGCGGTACCGTTCCAGGAGGAGGTCGGGGATGCGTGATTCGCGGTTATTCATTCGAATACCTCCTTGCGTTCCAGCGCCCGCTCCTTCAAGAGGCGGAGGCGCTTGCGAACGCCGGATACGGAGAGTCCTGATTCGGCCGCCACTTCCTCCAGGCTCAGCCCGTCCACATAGCGCATGACGGCGATCTCCCGGGTGGTCGGTTTTTCGGACCGGAAAATACGGTTGATGATTTCCCGGCGGATGAACGACTCCTCCAGGTTCTCCGCGGCGGCGATCTCGTCCAGAACGCTTGAGTCGGCGGAGGGGGACGTCTTCTTCTCCGAACGCAGGACATTGAGGCAGACGTTGGTCGCCATGCGATACAACAGGCTGGAGGGGGCCGCGGCGGTGAGTTTCTGCCGGTAGCGCAGCAGGCGCACGAACGTGTCCTGCGTGGCGTCCAGGGCTTTCTGCTCATTGCGGAGCAGAAAGCGGCAGCGGCGCATCACCATGGGGCCGTACTTCCGGTACAGTGCTTCGACATCGAGTGACAAATCATCAGCCTCTTCACTCCTCACATGATGCAACACGCTTCACGCGCCAAACTGTCACCGCATGGGAGGTTTTTTCACGGGGAGTCGAAACCTCGAAAAACAGTAGTTTTTCGAGGTCCCCTAAAGTGTATCGCTTTTTTACGCTGTCAACAATTGCTTTACCGATCGGAAAACATAAAAAAAGAGCGGTCCACAGGCGGACCACTCGGTGATTCCCTCTTCCAAAAAAAGATCCGGCCGGTTGAAAAGGGGAAAACAACCGCCGGATCCCGTCGCTATGATGTATCGCCGCCGTCCGCCTGTCACCCGGGGCCTGCGGGTGCTCCTTTTTCAGGCGGGACGGCCCGGCGGAAGCCTAGAAGGACACTCCCGCGAAAAGGGCGATCTGGAAGCTGTTCAGGGGATAGAGGGCGATATCCGTGCCCGGAATCGGTTCGTTCGCGAAGCGATACACGAATTTTCCGCCCACGTGAAAGTGATCCAGACGTACGGCCACTCCCAGGCCCGCCTGGGCGAAGAGCGACATGGCGAGGACGTCGAGATTGTCTTCCCAGTTATCCTCATCCCACAGCGCGCCGGTCATGTCGGCCTGGCCCGCGCAGCCCGCGGAGAGCTCCACAAAGGGGTCAAGGAAGCAGCGCTTGAGGAAGTGGTAGCGCACGTCTATGGTGCCGATCCAGTCCACCGTCCATTCACGCGGTCCGGTGGGCGGATCCTCGTGCAGAAAACGCGCCATGAGCGTGCCGCCGAAGCCGATATGGCCGATGATCACTTCCCCGTAAATCCCGGGATAGAGATCGGTATTCTCCCCCAGGGTGTCGAAAAATTCACCTATCGAAGGTTTTTCGGCGAATTCCGCCGCGGCGATGATGCCCGCTCGCACGTGTTCCGCCTGCAGGGCGGCCGTAAAGCCAACCAGTATCAATAACGTAAAAATCAGTTTTCGCATACGATCCTCCGTGTGGAAAATGCGCCCGCCGAGCAGGCCGGGGCGGTAGTACCGCCGTTCATCAATACAACACGGAGGGGGGTCGGGTATGTCACCCCACTTGGGACGTTTTTCCCGACCGATGAGTCATGGAATAACCGCCGGGTTTTCGGATCGGAAAATCCTATCGAGGTCCGGCCGGATCGAAATCGACCACCACCTGCACCCCGTTAAGGAGGAGTTGCACGTTATGTGCGTCAAGAACGGTCAGGATGAACGTTTCTCCCGATCGCGAGTGTTCATCCAGGGAGGAGGGATCCCGCGGAACGGAAAAACGAACCTGGTAATCGCTCGCGCGAACGGCCCGGTAGGTGATCGTCATGACCACTGGACGACCGGACCCGAAAAATGTACGCACTACCCGGTAGCCGTGATCGTCCTTCTGGACGGTAATGCTCTGCCCCGCCCACCCGTCACGAATGAAGATTTCGCGTCCCAGCACGTCATCGATGGTAGGTCGTTCATCCGCCCAGAGCACGGCCCCCGTACAGAGCAAAAGGACGACAAATGGCGGTATTTTCATTCGCATCTTCCTCATGGGCGGGGTTCGTTTCTCCGGCGCTTTATTTGCGCACCTTGATGACGAATCCCGCGGAATGGGCATTGAGTTCCGGCGCGTACATGCTTTGCAGCGTGGCCGCACCAATGCGGTACTCACCCGCCTTGGTGGGGCGCAGGCGGTAGCGCAGTACGTATTCACCGTGCGGGATCCAGCCGAAGAAGAAGTTGGTGGTGGAATCCTTGGGCTCCTCGTAGAACCAGAGAGGATCGTACTTCCAGCCGGAAAGCAGGGTCTCCGCCTCGAAACCGGCCGCCTTGGGGTCCTTGAGGTGCATGTACTCGAACTGGCTTTTGGTGGTGACCTTGACCTGCACCTCCACCTGGTCGCCCACGTTCACCGTATCGCCGGATCGGATTTCCCGGAGACGGTACACCCCGCCTTGCTTCACGCGCAGGTAGAAGCGGCGGTCCAGGGTGAGGAGTCCGGGGCCGGAGGCTTCAGGCATTCGGTCCGTGGAATATATCCAGGTGAGGCTGGCGAAACTGGTGCCCGGCCCCTCCTTGGTGATCAGGGCCTTGAGCCCGGCGGCGCCGACTGCCTGGTCGGTGCGGATCAGGCGCAGGGGCTGCGGGTTCCATTCCGCGCCCTTGGCCGTGAGGGTTTCCTTCTTGTCTCCCCAGTCCACGGTGAAGGACTCGTCGGCCAGAAGCGAGCCGCCTTTTTCCATGTAGTCGAAGAGGGCGTAGAGGGCGGCCGCCGAGGCCTTGGTCGATTTCCAGACATTGCCCGTGCGGTTGAACAGGAGCCAGCGGGCCATGCCGTCGATGCGCTTGTCGTCCGGACGGAACTCCAGAAGCGTTTTCAGGAAGAAGGCGTGTTTCTCCACCGTGTCCGAATACCAGACCCAGGAGTAAGCTTCCGGCGTCCAGTAGACGCCGGCCACTTCGTCCTCTCGCGCGCCGTCCAGGGCCATGGCCAGGATTTCGTCGCCCTTGGTCTGGTCACCCAGGCGGAAATAGACGTGGGCCAGATATCCCTTGCCGAAAGGAGTCAGGGCGAACCGGTTTTTATAGAGGAAATCGAGCCAACCGCCCACCAGTTCCCGGCCCCGGGCCGCCTGGTTGTATGCCTGGGGATTGAACCCGCTCACCACATAGGCGGCGTAGGCGATAATGGCCAGCTGATATGGCTCGGGCTTGAAACTCTGCGGCACCACGGTGTTTACGTAGCCGAGGGCGCGGTTGACCAGGTTTTTATCCACGGCCACCCCGTGACGCTCGGCCTCCAGCATGCCGCCCAGCACGTAGAGCGTCATATAGAGGTCGGCCCGGCCGCCCGGCCACCAGGGGAAGGCGCCGGAGGAGAGTTGGCTGGCCCGGATGTCGGACAGGACCGTTTCCTTTTGCGCGGCCACCATGGCGGGGTCAAGCAGGTCGATGACCGGGTATATGGTGGGCCGGCCGGCCGCCTCCCAGCCCCAGGGCGTCTCCTCGATTTCCAGCTGCCGCCGCGGGTCCTTCTTCTCCCAGGGCGGAGTGACGGTGTCGCGTCGCGGTATCTTGGCCACGGCCGCCTTGATTTCGGGATATTGGCCGTAGATTTCATTGATCACGGCCAGGGGCACGTACTTGTTAAGGCTTTGTTCCACGCAGGAGTAAGGATAATCGATGAGGAAAGGAATGGTGTTCAGGAGACTCAGAGCCAGCTGGGGATCGATCTCCAGGGTGACCGATTCATTGATCCGCGTGGGGTCCGCGCCGGCCGGCAAGGCGACCGTCTTGGTAATCGAACCTTTCATCACCGTGAAAGCCGATTCAATCAGCCGCTCTCTTGATGGCAGGATGGGGAGGAGGCGTTCCTCCGCGTCGGTGAGGTCGCCGGCTTTAGCCGTGGCCCGCACCGTGTAGGCGCCGATGCCGGCCGGTATGGTCACCGGCCACTCGAAACTCTTCAGGCCGTGGGCCTTGACCGTGAACTTCTGAGAAGGTCCTTTGAGCTGGACGGCCGCCAGGATCGATTTGTCGTTTTGCCTCACGTCGATCCAGGCCGTGCCCGAGAGGGGCTTGTCCGATTCGTTGTGCACGATGAGGGTGACCGTGCCCCGGTCCTTCTCACGGAAGAAACGCGGCAGGTCCAGGCGCACCATCAGGTCTTTGCGGGTCACGGTTTCCGCTTCAATTTCGCCCCAGGCCGCGTCCGGGGTCAGGGCCAGGGCCTTGACCTTCCAGCCGGTCAGCTGTTCCGGCGCGGTAAAGGTTACGTAGCCCACGCCCTTTTTATCCGTGACCACGTGCGGCAGGAAGAAGGCCGTGTCCGCGAAGGCCTGGCGGGCCTGGACGTCGGGCGGGGCCGGCGCCGTCTCCCGGTCGTCCAGTGACGCGGTTTCGTCCCGGTTCCTGTCCGCTTTATCGGTACGGCTGATTGTGGTCTCGGCCACGGCAGGCGACGGTTGAGATTCCGGCGGCTCATCGCCGGACATCATGTCCAGGTCCGACTCTTTGCTGATGGCGCCGCGCGGCACGGTCCCATCCCTGCCTTTGTAATAGAATACGCCTGTCCGATTGGTGCGGAAACCGGGGGACGGGATCGCGGTGTAACGCGTTTCCACGTAGAGCTGACGATACAATGCCCCGTCACGCAGGGGGGCGTAATGGACATTGGGCCGGAAATCGGAGCCGGTCGCGGTTTGGGGACCGGGATTGGGCAGGTAGAGGGCGGCGAAACTCCGGCTGGACGAGCGGCGGTAGTACTCGAGCGAGCGGTCGTACATGAGCATTAACACCTCGCTGCGCACGGGCCGGCCGGCCGCATCCAGCGTCTTCACCCCCCACGCCGCCTTCTGCCCGGGCAGGAGCGTTTCCTGGAAGGGGTTGAGGGCCAGGCGCAGGCGTTTGTCGCTCCAGGGAACGTCGGCCGCGGCCTGTCCGTACCAGAGGTCGTTTTTAAAGGCCCCGAACCACCGGATCGAGAAGCCGCCCTTCATCTCCGGGGTGACCGTGATCTCCAGTACCTGCAGCGGTTTGTCGTCGCTGACAAGCAGGTTTTTGGAAAAGAAGCCGCCGGCCCACACTTCGGCCACGTAGGTGCCGGCCGTGAAGCGTGAACCCAGGAGAAGGCGGGCCTTGTCGCCCACGCGGTATTCGTCCTTTTCGAACACGGCCGCGGACGTGAGGTTGACGGGTATGTCTTTTCCCTGATTGTTGACCACTAAAAAGATTTTCTCCTGGATCACCTTACCCGCGGCGCCGTCCGGGGCGGAGAGCACAATGCGGTAGGCGCCCGGCGCCGGTGACACCAGGGAAAGGGTGCTTTTTCCGTTCGTGCCGAAGCGCGCCTTACCGCGCAATATGGAGCGCAGGTTCTCGGCGTCCTTGAGCTGGAACTCGGGACCGGGAAAATGGCCGGACAACTGACCGGAACGGTCGGAGCCGTAGCCCAATTCCCGCCAGGTGCGCAGGGGCGGATTTTTTAAAAGGAAAATTTCGTAATCGGCCTCGCCGGCCAGGGGCCGGTCATTGACGGAGAGTTTGTCCAGGGAGAACCGGGCGGTCTCTTTTTCAAAGAAGAAATTCTTGTCCGGCTGAATGGTGAAGTAGAACCCGTTGGCCGCGGCTTTACAGGTGAAGGTGCCTTCAATCGTCCGGCCGCCCTCGTCCCGCGCCAGCACGGTCACCGTATAACGGGCGATGGCCGGGGCCAGGCCGTGGCGCAGCCAGGCGGGCCGGGCCGCGTCCGCGGTTTCCGGGGTGAAGGAGAGGCGAAAGGCGCCCGCTTCATCCGTTTTGATTTTTCCGGAAGCCTTTTCCGTGTTCTGTTCCGCATACCCGCCGGAGTACCAGGAACGGAAGTACCAGGGCAGGTAGAAGCTCTTGGCAATCGTGTATTCCACGTCCGCGTTGGCGGCCGCGCCGCCGAAGTAGTATTTCACCTTTCCCGTGACCTCGGCTTTGGTCCCGAAGCGCAGCATCTGTTCGGGCGTGTCGAAGGTGATCTCGAATTCGGGCCGCTTGTACTCCTCCACCTGGAAGGAAGCGCCGCCCTGCCCGGTCAGGTGGCCCTGTCCGGTCCGGGCATTGATGGAATACGCTCCCAGCAGTTTGCCGCGGGGGATTTCAAATTCAACGTCCGCACTGCCGAACTCGTTGAGGGTCACCGATTTTTCAAAGAAGGTTTGGCCGTTGGGATCGAAGGCCCGGACGGCTACCGACCGCGTCCCGGCCAGGGCCTTATACCCGCCCGGGGTGCGGCGCACGCCCGTGATTTTAGCCATGAGTTTGTCGCCCGGCCGGTAGATGGGCCGGTCCGTTTCTATGAAGAAGTCGTAGGCCTGGGGGAGGTATTTGCTGAAATACTGTTGATGCTGCAGATAAGCGTAGGCCGACCCTTTCCTGGCCAGGGGATAGGCATAGTAGTAGTCATGGTCCTGGGGCGAGAGGGATACGGGCAGGGGCAGGGCCGCGCCGCCGGAGAGATCCGTGGCCAGGCGTTTCTGCCGCGGCGTGCCGTAGTCGCGGCTCCAGCCCACAAACAGGTCGGAGCGCGGCACCGGCCGGCCGGTCTCGGCGTCCAGCGTGTAATACCGGAAGAGCGAGTCGGTGGCGGAGGGCGCGCTCCGTCCGCCCAGAAGACTGTAGTACCCGGTCCGGCTTTTCAGGGTCAGGCCCGGCGTGCTCACCAGCATCAGGGAACTGACCGGGACCAGGCTGGAGGTCCAGAGGCTCTGTCCCGCGGTGAAGGATTGGTCGCTGCAGGCTACAATGAAATAGACGCCCTCCTTGAGCACGGGCGGGGCGGTGGTGAGCGAGAGAAATTTATGGTCACCCTTGTCGCCGGTCTCAAAGGTCCAGGAGAAATCGCTCGTGGCGGCCAGGATCTCCTTCTGCGGCCCCCGGTCGTCATACCCCTGGGAAAGCTGGTAGAGTTGCTGCGGATTGGCTTCCAGCCGCTTGAGCAGGGCGGGGGAGAGTTGCCAGGCCCGAAAGTAAACCTGGTTCAGGTTGCGGACGGTCACGGTGATCGTTTTTTGTTCCCGGAGCGTCATCTTTTCCACCGACAGGTACAGCACGGGATTGGTTATCTGCCGCCGCAGGGCCTGGGCGTTTTTGGCCGCCGGGGCCGCGGGGAATTGTTCCAGCACCCGGTCGCAGAGGATACGCGCCGCCTGGTACCGGCCGCGCGTGTTTTGTATTTCGGCCGCCTTGAGACCGGCCTGAGCGCGCGGTCCGGCGGGGGTGAAAGACCCCATCCAGCCTGTGAGAAGCGCCACGGCACGTTCCCGGAGGGCGTCCGATTTTTCAGGGGGAAGAACCGGCCACCCCACGCGAAAAGCAACGGCCGCGCGTTCGTAACGCCAGTAGGCGGCGCTCTCCGCCTGGGTGTCCGCCATGAAGACCGAGGCTTCTTCCATAAGCCGGGCGGCTTCCGTGAGTTTTCCGGGCGCCGCCGGCGGGGTGAATCGTTCGGAAAGGACCGCTTCAATCTCGCGTTCGGCCGCCTGGGCGCCCGCCAGAATGTCGTCCGTCCACTTGAGGATAAAAAAATCAAAAAGTGTGGGGTAGCGGCCGAAATCAAC
>CAYQRT010000035.1:0-15484 GCA_964419695.1 uncultured Spirochaetaceae bacterium
ATCTTCGTGGTCAACTGCAACCTGCAGCGCCTGGACGGTCCGGTGCGCGGCAACGCCCAGATCATCCAGGAGCTGGAATCGGCCTTCCGCGGCGCGGGCTGGAACGTGATCAAGGTGCTGTGGGGCGGAGACTGGGACCCGCTCTTTGAGCGGGACAAATCCGGCCTGCTCATCAAGCGGCTGGAGGAGACGGTGGACGGGGAACTGCAGAAGATGTCCACCGTGTCCGGGGATTACCTCCGGAAGAATTTCTTCGGCCGGTACCCCGAACTTTTAAAACTGGTGGAGCACCTCTCGGACGAGGAACTGGTCAAGCTGCGGCGCGGCGGCCACGATCCGGAAAAGGTCTACGCCGCCTACGAGAAGGCGGCGCGCAGCCTGGGCGCGCCCACGGCCGTGCTGGCCCTGACCATCAAGGGCTACGGCCTGGGCGAGGCGGGCGAGGGGCGCAACATCACCCACCAGCAGAAGAAGCTGAACGAGGACGAGCTCCGGCATTTCCGCGACCGTTTCGCCATCCCCGTGGGGGATGAAAAACTGGCCGAGGCGCCTTTCTACCGGCCGCCGGAGGACGGCGAGGAGATCGCCTACCTGCGCGAGCGGCGCCGGGCGCTGGGCGGATTCCTGCCCGAGCGGCGGGTGAAGGCCGCCCCCCTGAAAACGCCTCCGGACGGCGCCTTTGACGAATTTTACCAGGGTACGGGCGACCGGCCCGTGGCCACCACCATGGCCATGGTCCGCCTGCTGGCCGTGCTCCTCAAGGACAAGGAAATAGGGAAGCGCATCGTGCCCATCGTGCCCGACGAGGCGCGCACCTTCGGCATGGAGGCCCTCTTCCGGCGCTACGGCATCTACTCCTCCCGGGGCCAGGTCTACGAACCGGTGGACAGGGAGAGTCTGCTCTATTACAACGAGGAAAAGGACGGGGTGATCCTGGAGGAGGGCATCACCGAGGCGGGCTCGCTCTCTTCGTTCATCGCCGCGGGCACCGCCTACGCCACCCACGGCATCAACATGATTCCCTTCTTCTTTTTCTATTCCATGTTCGGGTTCCAGCGCGTGGGCGACCTGATCTGGGCCGCGGCCGACTCCATGGCCAAGGGGTTCCTCATCGGCGCCACCGCCGGACGGACCACGTTACCGGGCGAGGGGCTGCAGCACCAGGACGGGCAGAGCCACCACCTGGCCTACGCCGTGCCCAACCTGGCGGCTTACGATCCGGCCTTCGCCTACGAGTTGTCCGTGATCGTGCGCGACGGCATCCGTCGCATGTACGAAGCGGGTGAAAAAATCTTCTATTACATAACCGTCACCAACGAAACGTATCCCATGCCCGCCCTGCCCGAGGGCGCGGCCGGGGGTATCCTCAAGGGGGCGTACAAACTGCGGGCTTCTTCCGCCAAAAAGGCCGCCCGCAAAACGCACCTGCTGGCCAGCGGCGCCCTGGTGCGTGAGGCCCTGGCCGCGGCCGATATCCTGGAGAAGGACTACGACGTGGCCGCCGACGTGTGGAGCGTCACCAGCTACCATGAACTTTACCGGGACGCGCTGGCCGCGGACCGGGCCCACCGCCTGCATCCCGGCGGGAAGCCCGTGCTCCCGTACGTCACCTCCTGCTTCAAGGAGGAGACGGGTACCGTGGTGGCCGTCTCCGACTACCTGAAGACGCTGCCCTGTTCTATCGCGCCCTGGATCGGACGGCCGCTTTCGGTGCTGGGCACCGACGGCTTCGGCCGCAGCGAGGGCCGCGCCGCCCTGCGCGATTTCTTCGAAGTGGACGCGCGGCACATCACGCTGGCCGCCCTCTCCGGCCTGGAGCGGGAGGGCCAACTGGACGCGGCCGCGGTCAAGCAGGCGGTCAAGAAACTGGATATCAATCCGGAAAAGAGTGATCCGGCCGTCTCCTGACCGGAGGAAAGGAAAGGATGTGACGAACGCAGTCATACTTCCCGAGATTTCCGAAAACGTGACCTCGGGCGAGGTGGTCGATATTCTGGTGGCGGAGGGACAAACCGTCAGCCGGGAACAACCGCTTATTGAACTGGAGACGGAGAAGGCCGTGGTACAGGTGCCCGCGCCCGAGGCGGGCGTGGTGAAAAAAATCCTGGTGGCCAAAGGACAGACCATCAAAGTGGGGGAGGCCATCGCGCAGATAGAGACCGACGGAGCGGGATCGTCACCGTCCGGGGCGCCGGCGGTTGACGGAAAAAAACCGCCGCCGCCGGCCGCCGCGGTCAAGACCCCGCCGCCGGAAAAACCAGCCGCTCCTCCCGGGCGGGAGAAAAATGAAGCGCCGGCGCAGCCGGCGGACCAGGCGGGATCGTCCGTGGCCCCGCCGGCCTTCCAGCCCGACCGCGCGGCGCGGATCGTTTCTCCTCCGGCGCGTGAGTCTGAACCGGCCCTGCCCGTGCCCGCCCCGCCCTCCGTACGCCGGCTGGCCCGGGAACTGGGGGTGGACATCCGGGCGGTGCAGGGCGGCGGTCCGGGCGGGCGGATTTCCGCCGAGGACGTCAAGAACCACGTCAAGCGTGTTTTGCAGACGGCGGACGGCGGAACGCCCGTGCCCGCACTGCCCGATTTCTCCCGTTGGGGGCCGGTGCGTCGCGAGAAGATGAGCGGCGTGCGGCGGATCACCGCCCGGGGCATGAGCACCGCCTGGCGCCTGGCGCCCCAGGTGACCCAGTTTGACGAGGCCGACATCACGGACCTGGAGGCATTTCTCGCCCGACACAAATCCCGGGTGGCGGCCGCGGGCGGGAAGCTCACGGTCACGGCCGTGGCGGTGAAGGTGTTGGGCGCGCTTCTCCGGCGCTTCCCGGTCTTTAACGCCAGCCTGGACGAGGCCGGCGGTGAGATCATCTTCAAGGACTACGTTCATATCGGCCTGGCCGTGGCCACCGACCGGGGCCTGTTGGTGCCGGTGATCCGTAATGCCGACACCAAGGGCCTGCGGGAATTGGCCGTGGAGATCACCGCCGCCGCGGCCCGGACCAGGGAGAAGAAGATAACGCCCGATGAACTGGAAGGCGGGACCTTCACCGTCTCCAACCTGGGGGGGATCGGCGGCACCGGCTTCACGCCCATCGTCTACTGGCCGCAGGCCGCCATCCTGGGCCTGGCGCGCGCCGCGCAGCGGCCCGTGGCGCGGGACGGGGACGTCACGGTCCGCGTCGTGCTGCCGTTGTCACTCACCTATGATCACCGCCTGATCGACGGAGCCGAGGGCGCCCGCTTCCTGCGCACCCTGGCCGAATCTCTGGAAAACCCGTACACTCTCCTGTTATAACCGGATGGAGGAGGATAATAATGGCACAAGCGGACAGCAAAACCGACGTCGCCGTCATCGGAGCGGGACCCGGGGGATACGCGGCCGCGTTTCTGGCCGCCGACTTGGGCTTGTCGGTGACGCTGATCGACCCGGAGGTCAATCCGGGCGGCGTCTGCCTGTACCGGGGCTGCATTCCCACCAAGGCCCTCCTGCACGCTTCCGGCCTGTTGGAAGAGGCCCAACTGGCGGAGGCGTGGGGCATTAAATTCGGAAAGCCGAAGATCGATGTGGAACGACTGCGGGGCTGGAAGGACGAGGTGGTGGCACGGTTGACCGGCGGGTTGGGCACCCTGGTCGGGCAACGGAAACTGGACTACCGGCGGGGCCGGGCGCGTTTTCTGGAGGCGGGCGTGCTGGAAGTGGCCGGCGTCGACGGGAAACGCGGGGTCCTCAGGGCCGGCCACACCGTCATCGCCACGGGCACGGTCACCGCCGCGGTTCCCGGACTGGATTTCTCCTCGCCGTTGGTGCTTGACTCCACCGGCGCCCTGGAATTGAAGGATGTTCCGTCACGCTTGTTGGTGATCGGCGCCGGCTTCATCGGTCTGGAACTGGGGTCGGTCTACGCCGCCCTGGGCAGCGCCGTGACCGTGGCCGAGATGATGGACCGTATTCTGCCCATGGCCGACGCCGACCTGGTGCGCGTCTACCTCCAGCGGGCCGAGAAAATCTTCAGCGGCCTGCTCACCGGGGTGATCGCCGAATGCCGGGAGGAAGGGGGCAAGATCAAGGCGGTGTTCCGGGCCGCGGCGGACAA
Organism: uncultured Spirochaetaceae bacterium; assembly: GCA_964419695.1. GTDB lineage: Bacteria > Spirochaetota > Spirochaetia > SZUA-6 > RPPD01 > JAFGSW01. The sequence goes on from CAYQRT010000035.1 coordinate 4,086, forward strand.
AACCCGCGTGATCAAGGAAGAAACCTTCGATAAGGTCCTGGTCACGGTCGGGCGTAAGCCGAACGTGGAGGGGTTGGGACTGGAGGCCACCGGGGTGGAACGCGATGAGAAGGGGTTCATCAAGGTGGACGAGCAGCGGCGCACGACCGATCCGCTTATATTCGCGGTGGGGGACATCACCGGCGGACCGCTGCTGGCCCATAAAGCCAGTCACGAGGGCCGCGTGGCCGCGCGCGTCCTGGCCGGGCGCAAGGCCGGCTTCGACCCCCGGGCCATTCCGTCCGTGGAATATACCAACCCCGAGATCGCCTGGTGCGGCCTGACCGAGAACGAGGCCCGCGAGCAGGGCCTGAAGGTCACGGCGGCCCGCTTTCCCTGGGCGGCCTCGGGCCGCGCCGCCACCCTGGGACACAGTGACGGTCTCACCAAACTCATCATTGATTCCGCCACCGAACGGGTGCTGGGCGCCGGCATCGTGGGAACCAACGCCGGTGAACTGATAGCCGAAACGGCCCTGGCCGTGGAGATGGGCGCCCTGGCCTCCGACCTGGCCGAGACCATCCACCCGCACCCTTCGCTCTCCGAAACCGTCATGGAGGCGGCGCAGGTTTTCTACGGGGACGCCACCAGCATCTTCCGCCCCCGGCGCTGACGGACGCCGGCCGCTGTTTTCATGAGCCGGATCACTCCTTTGTGATCGTACCCAGGATATTCATCTTGTCCGCTTCGAGCTGGTCAACGAAGGTGAGGAAAATATCGTTTGCCAGAGAGTCCGTAAAAGGAGAAAACGCGCTGGATACGTTTATTTTCGCCCGCCACACCCGTTTCCCCGACGGGTAATCAAGCAGCGATACGTCGTACGTGGATGACGCGATGGAAGAATTCATGAGTTTCACGGCGGTGCATTTGATGATCAATGTCGCGTCAGGCGCGTAGGCGGCGATGGTATCGGTGATGTCGGCATCGCCCAGTTCCAGTCCAGTGAGCACTTCGCACCGCGCCTCAATGCCGATGTGCTTGAATTTGTTCTCCATGAAAGTCTTGTAGACCTGGTAAAGCTTCACCTTGCGTTCCGGATCGGTACGCGAGACAAGCGTGGTTTCATCCCGTAAATAGAACAATTCCCCATCGGCCGTGTGGGGGATTTCCCCGACGATATAGATTTTGTGGATGGTTTTGGTGTACGACGTATCGGCGGTGGAGCTGGCGGCCAGGTGTTTCCGGGGAGTCCGGGAAGCGCATCCGCCCAGTACCACGAGGGCGGCGATGATGCACGTGACGGTGATCGATCGTTTCATTGTGTACCTTTCTCCCGGCGGGTTTTCAGAGGGGCTCCACCGGGGCGAACACTTCCATATTGTCCTGCTTCAATTGCCTTACCAGCGTGTCGAACATGGTGTCGGCCATGCTCGCGCCGGATGGTTTGCGGCCGAACGTCAAGCTTATGTTCATCGAAAACTGGGCTCTCCAGAACCGCTTGCCCGTGGCGGCGTCGATGAGCGACAGGTTGAAATTCGCCGTCGACATGACGTTATTCTTCGTCCCGGCGGAAGCGCAATCGACCATAAGCAGCGCGTCGGGATTGAACGATTTCATTTGATTGACATAGACGTTGTCGTCAAGCTCGACATTGGTCTTCACCGCGCAGGAGCACCCGACGCCGATGTTGCGGAACCGGCTTTCCAGGGTCGTTTTGAAGAGCGCGGCGTTTTCCCGATAGCCTTCATGTGAGTTGGAGAATGAAAACATGGCGGGCGGCGCCCACCCGCTGTCCGGAAGTTGCGCCAGGACAAAGAGCCTGCCGACGCTCTTGGCATACGCCGGGTCGGCGTTCGATGTGACCCGCGTGATCCGCGTGTTCCGCGTTCCCGCGCACCCGGCGGCCAGCGCGGTGATGAACCACAGCAGGATGATCCGCGATGTCAGGCGGCCGGCGGAAAAAGTGTTCCTGCGTGGGGTGAGTAAGGCTGTCATGCGTTGCATAGCGTACACCTTTTCAGCAAAACGATGGTGGAAAAGTCAATCGCGTCCGTGGACGGCCCTTCCCGCCCGGCGGCGTGCCTGGATATTCGTGGGACGGGAAATGGCCCTCACGGGGGCTTTCCCATCCGCGATTCAGGTCTCGGATAAAATGGTAACATGTAACTGTGTGCCTTTCAAGCCTGCCGGCGCTCCTGTTTCTTTCTCCTTTGTCGACCCTGTGGTTGGCTTTGTGGCGTCTCCCTTGCGGATTCCACCTCATTGCCGCAGGAGCGCCCTTCGGGGTATAATGGCCCTCGCGGGGGTAAACCATGAAGACAGCGGCTGTCATCGGCATCGGCACCGAGCTCATGCACGGCAAGATGGACGACACCAACGCCACGTTTCTGTCGCGCTGGCTTTCCGAGCGGGGCGTACGCGTAGTGCTGCGCCTGAACGTGCCCGACACGACCAAGCTGATCGGCGCCGCCCTGCGCATCGCCGGGGCCTGCGACCTGGTGGTGGCCACCGGCGGCCTGGGCCCCACCGAAGACGACCTGACGCGCCAGGCTTTAGCCGCCCACCTGCGCCGGGAATTGGTCTTTGACGAGGGCATCTGGAAGCGGATCGAGACGTTCTTCGAAAACCATTTCAAGCCGGTGCCGGAATCCAACCGGCGGCAGGCGTATACCTTCGCCGGGGCGCAGGTCCTGGAAAATCGCCAGGGCACGGCCCCCGGGCTGTGGTACGGCGCTGACGGAAAATACTTCGCCCTCCTGCCCGGGCCGCCCCGGGAAAACCAGCCCATGGTGGAGACCGCGCTGCGGGAGAAACTGCTGGAGTGCGGCATGCTTGAGGGCGTGTTGGCCCGCCGCGTCCGGCGCTGCTACCACGTGGGTGAAAGCGCCCTGGCCGACGCGCTCAAGGTGGCGGTGTTCGGATCCGAGGTGGGATACTATTTCAGCCAGGACGGCTACGTGGAGCTGCATTTTACGCACTATTCCTCCGACCGGGAGCAGAGCGAAAAACTGGTGCGGGAGGACGAGGAGAAAGCGGTGCTCATTTTGGACGCCCGCGGCATCTTCCATACGCCCGACCGGGATATATCGAAAATCCTTCTGGACGAATTGGAAAAGCGCTCGCTGGCCGTCGCGTTCGGGGAATCCATCACCGGCGGGGCGCTGGCCGCCGGCCTGGTCCGCCACGCCGGCGCCTCCCGGGCACTGTACGGCGGGGTGGTGACGTACTCTAATGACATGAAGGAAAGGCTTTTGGACGTGTCCGGGGAAACTCTCCGCGACGCGGGCGCCGTGTCCGCCGAGACGGTTCGCGAGATGGCCTGGGGCGTGCGGCTCGCCACGGGCGCCGACGTGTGCGTGGCGGTCTCCGGCATCGCCGGTCCCGACGGCGGCAGCGAGGCCAAACCCGTGGGCCTGGTGCACTTCGGGTTTCTTATCGGGGAGCAGTATTTCCATAAGGAAGAGAAATTCGCGGGTGACCGGGAGAGGATCCTGAAGCGTACGGTCGCGTTTGCGTACTCGGAGATTTTACAAACGCTGGCCGAGGGAAATTCCAGGGGTAAGATATAATTCCACAATGAAAAAAGCCAGGTTTATATCATGGGTTTTCGTTTATGCGTGCTTCACCCTGTGTACTTCGGCTGCTCAACAGCCGGCTCACCGGAACCAGGCTCTTATGCCGCTTCCTAAGATTTACCTGTCCGATACCAGGGTCACGCTGTTTCCCCGGCAGAGTACTCAAAACATTGTCGGTTTTCCCGACGGGGGCGTGTTCGTGGCCAGAACGGGTCCGACCTTCCGGTTGATCGTACCGGTCTGCGACCGTACCGTTTTATTCGAAGGCCCCGATATACGGCATTTGCGTTCCACGCGCACCGTACTCGCGCACGGCCCGCCCGGGTCGGTCGATAACGGCTACGCCGGCATCCACTCAGGCTACATTCACGAGGGGCTGGCCGATCCGGCCCCCCTCATCGGTTTTTATCACGCCGAAGACCATGAAGGCCTGCCGTCCTTTCCCAACGGCGTTCCCGGGTATTACGGGCGGGTCTGCGGGGCGGTCTCCTATGACCAGGGCTTGACGTGGCGGAAACTCGGAGCGCTGCTGCAGAGTTTTAAGCCCAAGGAGTTCCAATTCTATAATCCGCACGCGGATAGGGGGCTGGGCATGTGCGGCGCCGTCAAGGAAAAAACCGGACGTTACGTCTATCTTTACTATACGGAAAATTCCAGGGTGGATGAGACGGACGCTTTTCGGGGCGTGGCCATCTGTGTGGCGCGCGCGTCGCTGCGTGACATAGGGCAATGGAAGATGGTCGTTCCCCAACCGGACCTGTTCAAGAAATATTACCGGGGGGATTTCACGCAGCCCGGTATCGGCGGCTATGATACGCCGGTCATCACCACGCATAACATCAATGCCTTCGGACACGCGGAACCCTCCGTGCCCCAACCCAGTTACGCTGAGGAATTCGATCTCTACGTCATGGTATGCAACATCGGCTGGTGGGATGATCCACAGACCGACAAGAGCGGTATCTACGTGACTTTTTCCGAAGACGGCATCTCCTGGGGCATCCCCGTCCAACTCATCAAGCGGCCCGGGGGAGGGCCGGTTTATCTCAGTTACGCCACGATCATCTGGGACGCCGGCCACGGGCCCTCCGGTCTTAAAACAGGCTGGCTCGTCTACTCATACCACCCCGATAATCCGGACCTGCGCTATATGGCGGGACAGCGAATAGCGCTCTCCCGCCGTCCGCTGGTCGAACCGGCCTCCCGGGACTTTATCGAATATCGCACCATCGATCCCAATAGCACCCATATCAATCCTTCCCCTCGCCCCCGGCCGCGTTGAAAGATACACAGAGGGGAAGATGAGAAATGAAAGCTGATCGCTCGTGGGAACCACTGGATGATTTATATTCCGGCAAGAGTACAATTCGAGTCGTTCTAAAAATCGATTAGCAACTCTATGGTCTGTATGTCGAAAACCATTTTCTTTTGGGTATAACATTCCCCTCCTCTCTGTGTCCTCTGTGGCTTCTCCATCAATGAAAGTATTGACAAAGTAATTATTATGTAATAATATAGTAATTACATAATAAAGGAGGGCCACATGCGCATTCCCATCATTGACATCGGTAATTCCAAGGGCATCCGTATCCCGCAGGCGGTTCTGAAACAGGTTATGTTCCAGGGCGAAGTGGACCTGGACGTGGTGGACGGCAAAATCACCCTGCGCCGGCCCAAGACGATCACGGCGGTCCCGGAGTTCGAGGACATCGCCAAGATGGATGATCTTACCATCCAGATGATGCTGCGGCGCATCAACGGGTCCGACCTGATCATGGCTCTCATCGGCGCGGAGCGGGCCGTCAAGGAGGCCGTCTTTCGCAATCTCTCCGAACGGGTAAAGACGTACGTGCAGGCCAAATTGAAGAAACTGGAAAAGGGCGACGCCCGTGATCTCATCATCGAGCGCAGCCGCAATGAAATCAGTGACGCCTTCATGGCGTTGCTGAAGGATTAAGCCGATGGACGCCTATGCCGCGGCCCGTCGGGGAGACACCGGTTTTTTGGAATCATACGCGCGTTCCGGCGGCGACCTGAACCGACCTGACGCTAACGGTATGACGCTCCTGCATCTGGCGGTGGATAACGGCCGGGCCGGAGTGGTGCGCTGGTTGATCGGCCGCCGCGTTCACCTGAACCGCAAGGACAAGTGGGGGCAGACGGCGCTGATGCTGGCGGCGGGCCGGAATGACCGGGAAGCGGTGCGTATACTGATCGCCGCCCGCGCCGATCTGACCGTCACGGCGGTCAACGGCCTCACCGCGCTCGGGTACGCCCTGGACAATGGCCACCGGGAGATCGCCGCGCTTCTGAAGAACGCGGGCGCACGCTAGCGTCCAGAACCGTTCCCCGCCCGCCGGTGCGGGCAAACCTCTTGACGGGATTCCCGCCGTCACCCTAAAGGGCGACATGACACGATCTCCGGAATGGCGTTTAGTGGCGCCATGATATCGTTTATCAGGAGGTTGTGTGAAAAGTATCAATACGTGCGTATGGATTTTGCTCGCGATCGCGGGAACAATGTTCTTCGTCGGCTGCCCGGGACCCACTGACGGTCCCGAACCCTCGGCGCGGGCACATGTGTGGACGCAATGGAATACGAGCGGGGTCAGGCCCGACGCCAGGTTTATGCATGCCATGGATTGGGCCGGAGGAACGAAAATGATCCTCTTTGGCGGGTCCACGATGGCGGGCGATTCGGATGAAACCTGGGAATACGACGTTTCCACCCATGCCTGGACGCAATATAACGTGACCGGAACAAAACCGGCTGCGCGCTACGATCATGCCATGGCATACGCGGGCGGTTCGAAAATGATCCTCTTTGGGGGAGCCGGTCCCCGTTACGACACCTGGGAGTATGACGCGGCCACGCATACCTGGACGGAATACGTCTTCACCGGCGTCGGCGCCAAGCCCGCCGGGCGGTATGAACACGCCATGGCCTGGGCCGGCGGATCCCAGGTCATCCTCTTTGGCGGTTCCGCTTACGGCGGCACGCAAAACGATACGTGGCTCTACGACGCCTCCGCCCATACCTGGACCGAGGTCGTCATCGCGGGGAGTAAACCGGACGCCCGCCGCGTCCATGCTTTGGCGTACGGGGGTGATGGAAAGGTGGTTCTCTTCGGGGGATACGTGAACGGCATTGAGCAAGTGAACGACACGTGGGAGTTCGACGTACACGCGCTTACCTGGACGAAGATCACCGTCACCGGCGCACAACCTGAGCCGCGGCAGGAGCACGGTATGGCTTGGGCGGGAGGCCGGAAAATACTCTTGTACGGCGGGCGCGACGGAACGTACGTGCCGGTTGATCCTGATTGGGAGTACGACCTGGTAACGCAGGCGTGGACCCGGTTTAATATCGGGGGGACGACCCCGTATCAAAGGCGCGAGCATTCCCTGGCTTATGCAGGCGGTTCAAGCGTGATAGTCTTTGGGGGAATGGCTGATGACGGACTCGGCCACATATACGATGAAACGTGGGAATGCCGGATCACGGAATGACGTAAGGCGGCGGCCGGCCATGCGTATTCCCCTCATCGGCATCGGCAATTCCAAGGGCATCCGTATCCCGCAGGCGTTTCTGCAAAAAAACGGGAGCGGCCCCTGACAGGGACCGCTCCCTTGGAGGTTTACAGCCCAGGGGTTACCGGGCGAGAACTATCGTCACCGTACGGTTGCTCCGATCCACGGAGAGCGCCACGGTGGAACCGCCCGCGTTCAGATTTTTGTAGAAGGCGGACATGGTGACGGTCGGGTGGCCGGCCACGGCGGTGATCACGTCACCGGAGCGGAGGCCGGACCGTTCCGCCAGGCTGCCGTTGGGCACGTCCACGACCACGATCCCCTTCTGGTTTTTCCCCAGATTGAGGGCGCTGCGCACGTCCGCGTTGATGGCGGCCGCCGAAAATCCCGGCCAGATCATGTTGTTTTGCGCGGCCAGGGTCTTGGCATCCGCGCGTACGGCCAGGGTGGCGCGCGCCGTCGCGGTTCTTCCCGCGCGTATGTAGCGGAACTCAACCGACTGTCCGGGGGCCAGGTTGCCGATCATGTGCAGAAACTGCGCCGTATTTTTCACCGGCGTTCCGTTCATGGCGGTCACGTAGTCACCGGGGCGCAGCCCGGCCTGGGCGGCGGGCCCTTTGAGGAAGAGGCCGCTTACCAGCGCTCCGCCGTCGGCGGTCAGGTGCATGTCCTTGACCAGGGCGGGGGTGGCGTCGCCGATGGTGACTCCCAGCCAGCCGTATTCGACCTTGCCCTTGGTGATGAAGTCGTTGATGTCTTTCTTGGCGTTATTGATGGGAATGGCGAAGCCCAACCCCACGTTGCCGCCCGAGGGCGAGGCGATCCAGGTGTTGATGCCCACCACCTGGCCGGCGATATTGACGAGCGCTCCGCCCGAGTTGCCCTGGTTGATGGCGGCGTCGGTCTGGATGTAGTCCGTGAAACCGGAGGTACCCATGGCCTGGGTGGAATCGCGGCCCACGGCGCTGACGATGCCGGCCGTCAGGGTGCCGGTGAAGCCCAGCGGGTTGCCGATGGCCAGCACCCAGTCACCGGGCTGGACGCCGTCGGAATCGCCCAGTTCGGCCAGGGGCACCTGGTCATTGGTGGTGAACGAAATCAAAGCCAGGTCCTTGTTTTCGTCCTTGCCCACGAGCCGGGCCGGAAACTCACGCTTGTCCGAAAGCTGGACCTTGATTTCCGCGGCCGATCCGGCCACGTGATTGTTGGTCAGCACGTAGACGGTGTTGCCGCGCCGTTCGATCATGACGCCCGACCCCAGGGCCGCCTGCCGGAACTCCCGGGTGCCGGATCCGTTGTTCGGGTTGCCCCGGTTGTTGAAAAAGTCGAACGGATTCGGTACGACCGGTACCTTTTGGATGTCGACCACGTGGATCTCCACCACGGCCGGCACGACCTTGGCGGCCACGACGTGAAAGGCGTCCTGCATCTGGCGCAGGGTGGCGAGACCCTGTGCCGCGGAGCCGGGATTCCCCGCTCCCATGAACAGGAAGAGCGCGAATACCAGGCTCACGCCCACGGCCGCGGTGCGGACCGTTCTCCTCAGTACATGCGTAGCTTTCATTGTGTTACCCTCCTCAAGTTGGTTTTTCATGTGTTCCCCGCCGGATGGTCCGGCGGAGATAGATGCCGGCGAATATCTCGCCCGATGGTTTTTCATGGTTATCTCCTTTCCAATGCCAGGATGACGTCGCCCGCGTCACGGGTCAGGCGGAACATCACCCGTGACCGCGACAGGTCGTTCACCGCCGCGTAGAAGCCGCGCAGGTCGTTGACCGGCCGGTTGTTGACCGTCTTGATGATGTCGCCGGCGCGGAAGCCGGTGGCCTGGGCCGTGGAGCCCTGGTCAACGCGGCCGATGACCAGCCCGCCCGCTCCCGCGGAGAGGGTGAGCTGCGACCGGATGTCCGCGGTGATTTTCACCACGGAGAGGCCCGGCCAGAGGTCGGCGTTCTTCATGGCGGTCGCATCCGGTTTTTCACCGATGGCCACGGAAAGCGTCACCGGCGCTCCCTGCCGGATCACGTCCAGGCGGGCGCGGGCTCCGGAAGGGAGGTCGCCCACGGCCAGGGCCAACCCGGTCATGTCCTGAACGGACCGGCCGTTGACCGCGGTGATGAAGTCGCCGGGCAGCAGGCCGGCTTGGGTGGCCGGCGAATTCGAATACACGCCGGTGACCAGGGCGCCCGCGGTGTCACCCACGCCCAGATCGGTCCGGGCCGCGGCTGAAATGTCGTTGCCGGCGATCCCGAGCCAGCCGTAGGCCACCTTGCCCTTGGTGATGAACTGCTCCACCGCCTTTTTGGCGTTGTTGATGGGAATGGCGAAGCCCAGGCCGATGCTCCCGCCCGAGGGCGAGGCGATCCAGGTGTTGATGCCGATGACTTCCCCCTCAATATTGACGAGAGCGCCGCCCGAGTTGCCCCGGTTGACGGCCGCGTCGGTCTGGAAGTAATCGGTGTACCCGGCGATGTCCGTGCCCGGCTGGGGGCGCCGGCCCACCGCGCTGATGATGCCTTCGGTGACCGTGGACTCGAACCCCAGGGGATTGCCCACCGCGATCACCCAGTCGCCCGTCTGGACCGTGTCGGAGTCGCCCAGGGTCGCCACGGGGAAGGTCCCGGCGGCCGGGAATGAAACCAGGGCCAGGTCCTTGCGGTCGTCCTTGCCCGTGACCGTGGCGCGAAAGCGTCGCTTGTCGGGCAGCACCACCGTAATCTCATCGGCGTTGTTGACCACGTGGTTGTTGGTCAGCACGTAGACGCGTCCGCCCGCCTGCCGTACGATCACGCCCGACCCCAGGCCTTCCTGCCGGAATTCCCGCTGTTGGGGCGCCGCGGAACGGGGCGTACCGAAGAAGAAGTCGAAGGGGGACTGGATCGAGGGAACGGTCTGCTTGACCACGTCCACCACGTCGATTTCCACCACGGAAGGCAGCACTTTCCTGGAAATTTCCCGGAAGGCCGCCTGCATGTTGCCGATCGCGGTGAATCCCCGCCGGGCGTCGGCGGAGACCTCCACCTGGAGCGGCCGGCCCGTCACGGCTCCCGCGGGCACGGCCAGGGCCGTGACCAGCACACCGGCCCCGAAGAAGAGGACCGCCGCCCCGGCGATCTGAACAATCCGTGATCGGATGATTTTTTTTATATCCATATGACACCTCCATTGGGTTGGTTTCTGAATTAAAGATAACCAGCGTGTATGACAGGATACTGTCAAAAGGATTACAGTTTTGTAAGGTTGGTTAACGCGGATTCGCCACCGGCTGATCCTGACCGCCATCCTGACCGAGCTCTTCCCGCTGCTCAAAAAGCATTTCTTCAAGGCCGTGATTCTCACCAAGGCGGACAAGGTCCTCCTCTCCTACCTCCTCTACAAGTACCTGCCCGGCTACTCCCTGAGGAGCCTCAAGGATAAGATCACCCAGCTGCAGGTGCCCCTCTTCCAGCGGATCCTCCACGGGATCTACAACATATTCCGGGGACCGCTCAACGTGGGCGTGACCGTGGGCAAGAATATCCTCTACGATTATCTGCAAAAGCAATATTCCTTCCTGCCCGCGCTGGAGAGCGAGAAAAAGATATATGAGTACTTCCCGGAACTCAAAGGCCAGATCGACCTCACCTTCTTCGACCAGCGTATCTCCTACGACCTGATCGCCAAAACCGCGGCCGTCTTTGCCAGGATGGGGTTGGGCAAGCCGGTGATCTTCATCGACAAATTCGACGAGGACGCGCGTTTTGCCAACAACGCGGAGAAGATCGCCGATTTCCTCAAACCATTCCTGGTGGACAACCAGCTCCTGGGCTCGGCCCACCTGCAGATCATCTTCTTTGTCTGGTCCACGCCCTTCCGCTGCATCCGGGAGTTCGTGCGCACCCACAAGTACTACTGCCCGTCCCTCACCTGGTCGGACGAGGACCTGGAACACCTGGTGAACCGCCGCCTGGAATACTTCTCCGGCGGCGCGGTGACGAGCGTCTGGACCCTCTTTGACGAATCCGTGACCCCGGACCAGGTGAAATCCGTGTTCCGGCTGGCCAACAACAACCCGCGCGACATCCTCCACATCTTCAAGACGCTCTTCAAGGAACAGTACAAACGCGACCCCGCGGCCGACCGGCTGCGCGGGGAGATCATCGAACCGGCGCTGACGGAGTATGTAACCGGCTTCAACTACTACGAATACTACCCGCGCAAGCTCAACGCCCGCGCGGACACCATGGACATATACTCCTACACCTCCCACCTCCTCAAACTGGACAAACCCGAGTTCACCAAGAACCAGCTCAACGAGAAGGCCAAGATCGGCGG
>CAYQRT010000036.1:0-15363 GCA_964419695.1 uncultured Spirochaetaceae bacterium
AGACGTACTGCCTGAAGGTGACGGTGATCTGGTGCGTTTTTTTCACCGCGAACGCCGCCGTCTCCGTGGTCACGGCCGCATTGGGCGACGTGGTATGGAGCGTCTATAACGGATTCGTCTCGTACGTACTCATTGGTTTCCTGTTCGTGGGCGAAATGATATTCCGCAAACTGAAGTTGAAACGATGAACCAATACCTGTCCCTGACAAAGCTATCTCCCGTCCTACGTCCCGCTGACTGGCCCGTGGCCGTAGACGGGCGACGCGTCATTACCTGGCGCGATTTCCTTTCCGCCCTTTCCGCCCTGCGGCGGAACATCGAAAAAAATCCGGCCGCCGCCTGGCGCCTCCACGCCGAGGACCACGCCCTTTTTCTGATCGGCCTCATCGCCCTGCTCCAGTGCGGTAAACACATCCACCTCACCGCCAGCCTGCCTGCATCGCCCTCCGCGCCGGGAGAAGAGCCGCCGCTGGCCTCCGACCAGCCGGCCGGCGCGGACCTGATCCTGGCCATCCCGGACACGGACGCCGGCGCCACGCTGCCCGATTGTCCCTCCGTGGATCCGGACCGCTTCCTCCTCTTTTTCCACACGTCCGGCAGTAGCGGCGCCCCCAAGACCGTGGCCAAAACGTTCATCCAGGTGGAGGCGGAACTGGTGAATCTGGCCGGCATCTGGGGTGACCGTTTCCATGGTGCCACCGTTTTTTCCACGGTCAGCCCACAGCATTTTTACGGTTTCCTCTTTACGGGGCTCCTTCCCTTCTGTACCGGCGCCCGGCTTTACCGCAGCCGCATCCTTTATCCTGAAACGCTCACGACGGTGCTCTCGGCCGACGCCGTCGTGGTCACCAGTCCCGCGTTCCTGAAGCGCGCTGACCACGACGCCTCGAGCGCAGCTCCGCCGGGACCGCCGCGCCTGGTCATTTCATCGGGCGGCTTCCTGCCGGAAGCCAGCGCGCGCAAAAACCGCGCTTGGTTCGGAACGGACGTGACCGAGATTTACGGCAGTACGGAAACCGGCGGCATCGCCTGGCGGCGTTCGCCGGGCGACGCGCCCTGGAAGCCTTTCCCCGGCGTGATTCCGAGCGCCACCGACTCAGGCACCCTGGACATCGCCTCCCCCTACCTGCCGCCCCCGGGACGGGACGTCATCGAGGACCTGGTGGAATTTGAGCCGGACGGCGGATTCCGTCTCTTCGGCCGGGCCGACAGCATCGTCAAAATTGAAGAGAAGCGCGTGGCGCTTAACGATGTGGAAAATCGTCTTATGGAGACCGGCCTGGTGGCCGACGCGGTGGTGGCCGCCCTGGAAGCGGGGCGGCAGTTTCTGGCCGCGGCCCTGGTTTTGAACGATAAAGGTAAAAGCCAATTTCACAACACGCCCAAAATTAAAATGAACCGGTTTTTCGCGGCCGCCCTCCGTCCTCATTTCCACCCCATAGTCATTCCGCGTCAATGGCGTTTTCTCGAGACGAGTCCGCGCAATGCCCAGGGAAAGATCACGGCCGCGGCGCGGCGCGGCTTGTTCACCGGCGGTCCGGAACCGGTCAAAGAACCGAAAATGACCGTCCTGGAACACGCGGCCGACCGGGCGGTGCTGGAACTCACGTTCCCCCAGTCGTATGTCCATTTTGAAGGCCATTTCGAGGAAATGAAAATCCTGCCCGCCGTGGCGCAGATGGACTGGGCCATGAAATACACGGCCTCCCTCTTCAACGTGCCGGCGGCCATGAGGGAACTTTCCGTGTTCAAACTGAAAAAACCGATCTTTCCCGACACCCCGGTCCGCCTGGCGTTGGAACTGCAAAGGGAAAAACACCGGCTCCGCTTTTCCTTCACCGATCCCTCGGGACGGACGCTCTATTCCCAGGGCGCGGTGCTTTTAGGATCACCCGCATGACGCAGCCCCCGCTTTTCAAGCCCTGCGCGGTCATACCGGTCTACAACCATGGACGGACCGCTGGTCGGGTGGCCGCGTCCCTGGCGCGGCACCATCTCCCCGTTTTTCTGGTGGACGACGGTTCCGACACTGAAACCAAGACCGCATTGGCCGTGGCCGTCAGGGACGTGCCCGGCTGTGCGCTCCATACCCTGCCGGAAAATACAGGCAAGGGCGGGGCCGTGTCCCACGGCCTGATTAAAGCGTTCGAGGCCGGTTTTTCCCACGCGCTACAGGTGGACGCGGACGGCCAGCACGACCTGAACCCGGTGGATCTCTTTCTGCGGGAAGCCGGAAAAGATCCCGACGCCCTGATCGCCGGCCGGCCGGCCTATGATGAGTCCGTGCCCAAGGGCCGCCAGATCGGCCGCGGCATCACTAATTTCTGGGTCACGATCGAAACACTCTCACGCGACATCCCGGACGCCATGTGCGGCTTCAGAATGTATCCCCTTGCGCCCTGTTACCGCCTGCTCACCACCCGGCGCCTGCGCCGGCACATGGAGTTCGATATAGAAATTCTGGTCCGCTTGCACTGGCGCGGCGTCCGCATGAGGTTTCTGCCCGTACACGTCACCTATCCGCCCGACGGCCTCTCCCACTTCCGGATGTTTCGCGACAATCTCGCCATCAGCCTGATACACGCCCGGCTTTTTTTCGGTATGATCATCAGGTTCCCCGTCATCATCTTCCGCCGTCTCAAGCGGCTCCGCCTGGGGAGGAAACGTCATGGCGCACTGGGCTGACCGGAAGGAGGCCTCCGGCGGCGTCTGGCAGATGAAACTCGTCTACCGGCTTTACCGGATCCTGGGCCTGGCCCGTATCCGCCTCCTGCTGCAGGGCATCGTCTTCTTCTTTTTCGTCTTGGCGCCGGCCGCGCGCCGCATCAGCCGTTCCTTCCTGACCACGGTCGCGGACGTTACCGGCAGGCCGGCCCCCACCTGGCGATCGGTCTACCGGCATTTCTACTGCTTTTCCTTCGCCCTGCTGGAAAAAGTCGCGGCTTGGGGGGGCGACATCCGGGCGGCGGAACTCATCCCCCGCGGGCCGGACATCACCCCGCTGGTCGACCAGCTCCGGGAGAAACACGGAGCCGTCATCCTCTGTTCCCATTTGGGCAACACCGAAATGCTGCGCGCCCTGGGCACCCTGGAGGCCGGCCGCACGCTGCCCGCCTTTGGCATCCAGTCCATTGTCGAGTTTTCGGGCACCGCCCGGTTCAACCGCCTCCTGGAAGAAATCAATCCGCAGTCCATGGTCCGGCTCATCAGCGCCGCGGCCGTGGGACCGGAAACCGTCATCACCCTCTCGGACGGCTTGAAAAGGGGGGATCTGGTAATCATCGCCGCGGACAGGACCGCGGCGGGCAACCGCGGGAAGACCCTTCCGGTCCGGTTCCTGGGCCGGGAGGCGCATTTCCCCATCGGTGCCTTTGTGTTGGCGCTTGTCCTGGAAACGCCCGTCTACCACATGTTCGCCGTAAGAAAAGACGATCTCGACCTGCGCAGTCCGTACGAATTCCACGTCTTTCAATCCCGAGTCCTCTTGACGGGCGGCCGCCAGAACCGCATGATAAACATCCAGGCTTTAATGAACGAATATATCGCCCACCTGGAAGCACTCTGCCGGCTGCATCCCTATCAGTGGTACAACTTCTTCGACTTTTGGCATCATCCGGTAGAACCTGGAATAAAATAAAGGGGCGGGAGAAACGGAAAACCAGATTATGTGGAGCTCTGCACATGACCCAGATTGAGTTTAACGGACAACGATTATCAATAGAGGATATTACGCGACTTTCCCGCCGGGAGGTCACCCCGGTTCTCTCAACCGGAGAGGCCTTTGCCGGACGCATCGAAGCGGGCGCCGACTTCCTGGATTCGGTACTCGCGAAACAGGGAAAAATATACGGAGTGACCACGGGCTACGGCGATTCCTGCCACAAGACGGTTCCCCCCGACCATTACGAGAACTTGCCGGTCAATCTGACCCGTTTCCACGGCTGCGGGCTGGGGGCCCATTTTGACCCGGAAACCACGCGCGCCATCATCGCCGTCCGGCTGCAATCCCTCTGCCTAGGGTACTCGGGAGTGAGTTACGCCCTGCTCCGGGGTCTGACCGCCCTGCTTGAGCACGATATCCTGCCCCTTATTCCCCAGGAGGGCTCCGTGGGAGCCAGCGGCGACCTCACCCCCCTTTCCTACGTGGCCGCGGCCCTGATCGGGGAACGGGAAGTGTTGTGCGAGGGTCGGGCGGCCTTGGCGGCGGACGTACTCAAGCAGTACGGCGTCCCCTTGGTGAAACTCCGACCCAAAGAGGGATTGGCCATCATGAACGGCACCGCGGCCATGACCGCCGTGGCCTGTCTGGCCTTCGAGCGGGCTGAAACGGTGGCGCGGCTGGCCTGCCGCATCACCTCTCTCGTCTCCCTGGTGTTGAAGGGCAATGCCTACCATTTCTCGGAAAAACTCTTTTCGGTCAAGCCCCACCCCGGTCAGACGCTGGCCGCGGCCCGCATCCGCCGCGACCTGGACGGACACGCGGAACAACACATCATCCCGGAAAGGATCCAGGATCCCTACTCCGTGCGCTGCGCACCGCACGTTATCGGCGTCTTCTACGATGCGGCTCCCTTCTTCCGCGAAATGATCGAAAACGAACTCAACAGCGCCAATGACAATCCGATCATCGATCCGGAGGGTCAATCCATCTTTCACGGCGGCCACTTCTACGGCGGACACATCGCCTTTGTCATGGATTCGCTTAAGAACATCACCGCCAACATCGCCGACCTCCTGGATCGGCAGCTGGCCCTGCTGGTGGACGAACGCTTCAACCGGGGCCTGCCCTCCAACCTCTCCGGCAGCGACAATCACGCCTGCCACCACGGCTTTAAAGCCGTACAGATCGGCGTGTCGGCCTGGACCGCCGAGGCGCTGAAAAACACCATGCCGGCCAGCGTCTTCTCACGCTCCACCGAGTGCCACAACCAGGACAAGGTGAGCATGGGTACGATCGCGGCCCGGGACTGTATCCGTGTGCTGGAACTGACCGAACAGGTCACCGCCGCCTGCCTGCTGGCCTGTGCCCAGGCGGTCAGGCTCCGACAACGAAAGCACAAACTGCCCGACAAGGTCTTGAAGCCGGTGCGGGAAACGCTCGACCAGGTGTACGCCGTGTTCCCGTTCCTGGAAGAGGACCGGCCCCTGGAGAAGGAGCTGCGTCAGGCTGTGCGCGAGATCCGGCTCGGCCACTGGAGGCCGGATTATGGTGCCTGAAGCGATCCAGGCCGAGGTGAGAATCAAGGCCGAGTTCTACGACGTGGATTCCCTGCGGGTGGTCTGGCACGGGAATTACGTCAAATACCTGGAACTGGCCCGCTCCTCGCTGCTGGACAAAATAGGCTACAACTACCATGAAATGGAAGAGAACGGCGTCGCCTGGCCGATCGTGACCATCCAGATAAAATACGTCAAACCCATGGTGCTGGGACAGGAAGTTATCGCCCGCGCCACGCTCCTGGAATACGAACACCGGATCAAGATGGCCTACGTGCTGTCGGACGCCGCCGCGGGCACCGTACTCTGCAAGGCGGAAACCGTACAGATGGGAGTGGAGGCCGCCACGGGCAAGAGCCTGTTCGTATCCCCGTCCCGGCTGACCGAAGCGGTCCGGCAATGTCTGCACGGGAAAGGAAAAACTCGATGAAAGGAATTCCTGCGGTCCTGCTTCTCTGGCTGGCGCTCTCCACGCCGGCCTCGGCGCAAGACGCTTTTTCCCATCCGCTGAACGACCGGACGCGTCGGGAAGTCAAGACCGTTATGGAACGGCTGGCCTCCCGTCCCGTGATCAAGGCCGGCTTCCGACAGACCAAAACGGTGGCCAGGCTTTCCCGTTCTTTCGTCGCCACCGGCACCATGATCTTCTCCACCGAGCGCGGGCTGCTCTGGCAGGTACAAACCCCCGTGGCCGGCGCCACGGTCATGACCAGGGACCGCATCGCCCAGAAAAGCCCAAGCGGCCGGATCAGCGTTATTGCCGGCGGCGCTCATGACACGTTTCGCCGTTTCGCCGCCATCATGCAGGCGGTATTTTCGGGAGACGACATCCTGATCGAAAAGGAATTCAACGTCTTTTTCAGGCGAACGGGCGGCGGGCGCTGGGAACTAGGGTTGGTCCCCAAGGATACCACCGTCAAAGGCGTGATCGCCTCCCTGGAAATACGGGGAGGCGACGACCTGGATGGATTCGTACTGAGAGAGGCGGGGGGCGACCACGTCGAGTATTCCTTCTCCCACATCACCTACCCGGCCGCCTTGAGCCCCGCCGATGAGAAAGCCTTTTTTTAGCCGGCTCACCGACGCCTGGGAAAAACGGCGCGGCTTCCGTCTGCCCGTATGGATCGGGTTCCATCTGCTCATCCTGGGCGGAGCCCTGCTCCTGGCCCGCCTGGAGATAAAAAGCGATTTGACCTCCATCCTGCCGGAGACCAGCCGGCTGAAAACGGTGGCCACGGCTGAAAAAATGATCAGCGACGCGGCCAGCAGCCGCTTTTCCCTTCTGGTCGGTCACGCCGATTTTACCGTGGCCCGCCGGGCGGCGGTGGAGCTGGCCGTCGACCTGCGGCGGCGGGAAGGGCTGGCCGGCATCCGGGTGGAAATTGATCCGTCCTCCCTGGACAGGCTGCAAGAGTTTACATTCCGCTACCGCTACCAGTTCCTGGCCGATGACGTCCGCGCCCTGCTTGAGAAGGGTGACACGGCGGACCTTTCCGCTCAGGCCTTCCTGACCCTGGCGGGCCCCCTGTCGCTGGGCGGTCTCGACCATCTGGACCTTGATCCTTTTTTGATCGGGGAGGTGTCCTTGCGCCAACTCCTCGCGTCCGGACTCCAGGGCGGCCTGCGGTTGGGTCTGCGCGACGGCGTCTTGAGCGCGTCGTATGACGGCCGGGAATGGGTGTTGGTGACGGGGACCACCGCCCGACCCGGGCTTTCCGTTCAAACCAATGATCATCCGGCGGCGGGTATACGCCAGGCCATGGCCGATACCGCTCGCAGAAACACGGGTGTGAGGATCGTGGTCTCCGGTGTGCCCTTCCATACATACGAAAGCGCCACGGCCGCCCAATCCGAAATCTCACTCTTGAGCATTCTCTCAACCATGCTCATTATCGCCCTCATCCTCTTTATTTTCCGATCGCTCAAACCCCTTGTCATCACCCTGGGAGCCATCGCCGTGGGTATCGCCACCGGGTTGGCCGCCGCCCTCCTGGTCTTCCGGGAGCTGCATCTGCTGACTATCGTCTTCGGCACCAGTATCATCGGCATCAGCATCGACTACGCCCTGCACTTCTTCGCCACCGAGTCCACATTGTCTGCGGGCCGACCGCGCGGCGAGGTGATCCGGCTCATCCTTCCCGGCATCAGCCTGGGCCTGGTCACCACCCTGGCCAGTTACGTGGGTTTTCTCTTCACCGGCTTTCCCCTGCTCCAGCAGATGGCGCTTTTCTCCATGGTCGGCCTGGCCAGCTGTTTTCTTTCCGTCATCCTCGTGTTTCCGGCCCTGATGCGACAGGGCCGCGTCCGCTCGTCCTTCCCGGCCGCGGCGGGCGCGGCCCTGTACCGGGGTTTCAGCGCCCTGCAGCGCCTGCCGCCGGCCGTGAAGATCACGGTCGGTGTCCTGCTGCTGGGCCTGACCCTGGCGGGTTTCTCACGGCTCTCGCTTTCCAATGACATCCGGTCGATCTACCGGATCAGTCCCGCTCTCCAGGCGGACGAAACCCTGGCCGCGGCGATCCTGGGCCACGGTTCGACCGGAACGTTCGTCATCGTCGAAGGTACGAACGCGGAGGAGACGCGCCGCCGGGAGGAATCACTGCTTGAGGAGCTTCGTCCCCTGAAGGAGGACGGCGCTCTGGGAGACTATCTGGGTTCCACGCAATTCCTGCCGTCACGGCAGCGCCAGACCGCCGATTACGCGCTCTGCGCGAAGTATCTCCGGCCCGCGGCCGCCGCCCAGCTGATAGGCCTGGGATTCGACTCCGCCGCCGTCAAACGCTGGGAGAGGGATTTTGAAAATCTTCGCGGCCAACTTATGAGCGCGGATGATGTGACCCGTCTTCCCGTGGGGACCCTGGCCCAAACCCTCTGGCTGGGAGAGGCTGAAGGCCGGTGGTATGCCGCGGTCATGCTTTTTTCCGTCTCTGATTCGGACAGGGTGGCGGCCACGGTCAGGGAAGGGCCGGGCCGTTACCTGGTCAACAAGGTAGACGAAGTCAATGAGACTCTGCAGCGGCTCAGTACCACGGCCCTCCTCATTCTGGCCGCCGCCTACGCCGTCATTCTCGCCGGCTTGATTCCGCGTTACCGTCCCGCCGCGAGCGCCGGTATCATCTTCATTCCATTGTTGTCAAGCTGCGTCACCGTCAGCCTTCTTACCCTGTGCGGCGTGCCCTTCAACCTGTTTATCGTCATGGGGTTGATCTTGGTGCCGGGCATGGGCACCGACTACGTCATCTTCTTCACTGAAGGCCGCCGGCATCCGGCCCCCACGGTGCTGGCCATTTTTACGAGCATGCTTACCACAGTCTTCAGTTTCGGTCTGCTCATGTTCACGGGCCTCGCATCCGGTTTCGGCCTTACGGTGGGGCTGGGGGTACTGCTGTCCTTCTGCCTGACGCCGCTCTTCATGGCCCGCAACAAAACGCGTCCCGGTCCAGTTCCTCCCACCTAATACCGATGGAATTGAACTCGGTGGGGAAGCGAACGGAACAAGCCTTTCCTTCAATTTGTACGCACAGGGAAAGCGAGAGCGAAGCCGATCCCTCTCCCCGCCACGTACGAAACTCGGGGCCCTTACCCCGTCGAACCTCGGACAAGGGCGCCTTCCCCACCTGCCAGACCGAAAGACCGTGCAGTTTAAGCCAGGCCTCTTTCCTGGTCCAAAAATGATAGAACGTCCCCAGCGCCTCCGCTCCCCGGGTCTCCAGGCAGAGCTGTTCCTGTTCGGAAAAGAAGGCCTTTGCGATGTCCGCCCAGCCGCGCCGTTCCCGCACGACCTCGAGGTCGACGCCCAGGGGTACAGGGCCGAGGGCGCAGGCGGCCAGGGACCCGCTGTGGCTGAGGCTGAAATGGACGTCGGTAAACCGCGTGAAACGCGGTTTACCCCGGGGACCGACGCTGATCTCCAACTCTGCCGACGGCACCCCGGCGAGCGCCGTCACCATCTCATTAAGGAGACCGTAGACCGCCCGCCGAACGGTTTCCTTGTCCGGATGACGGCTTGCATAATCAATAATTCCCAAGTAAATTACAGTATCCTTTTCCATCGTCATGAAAAGATCATACTATATTAAGCCTAGATACAGAATCCTTTTGGCCGGATACAGCCTGGGTCTCCTCGCGGCGTGTGCCGGGCTGCCCGCCCCGTCAAGAGCGCCTCATCCGGTGTACATTACGGACACCAAGGCGATTTCACTCCTGCCTCCAGCGGCGGGAATCGAAGAACGATCAATCCATCAGGCAATCGAAGGGTACTTCGGCGAAACGGCGGTTTCATTCGAGGGTTTTGTGCGGATGGACAGGGATGAGATCATCATGATCGCCATGACTCCTTTCGGTAGCGGAGTGTACGAAATCGTTTATAACGGGACGACGGCGGCCATTGCCAGCGGCGTGCTGCCCGCCGGTGCCAAACCCGAATACATGGTGGCCGATTTTCAGTTCTGCTATTTTCCGGCGGACGCCGTTTCCCGGAACGTCGCCGCAGCCGGTCTGAACTTTAGGGAAAGCACGACAGCCTCAGGCTGGCGGCGTGTTATTGAGGATCAGGGACAGGTGGTGATGGAGGTCCGGCGTACGGGGAACGAGCTGTCCTTCACCAATCATCTTCGTCATTATGGCTACACCGTCAAGGAGCTGCCGGAGTGAGCACCATTATCTACCTGCGAGACCTGGGCATCATCTGCGCCCTGGGGAACGGACAACGTCAGGTTCTCCAGGCCTTGCTTGAAGGCAGCCGGGAAGGCATGCAGACGAAATTATCGGCGCAGGGCCCGTTCACCATCGGAATACCGCCCGTGGTCAATGACCACATCCCCGCGCGTTATGAAAACCGCTTGAACGGGTTACTGGCCGCGGCCTGCAACCAGATCAGGCCGTCGGTGGAACGGCTGGTCAAGCAATACGGCGCCCACCGGGTGGCGGTGGTGATAGGGACGACTGACAATGGATCGGAGCAGTCACGGGTTGCGCTGGAAGCGTTTAAAAAATCCGGGTCATTCCCCGCCGGATACGAATTCGACCGGCAGGAAGCCTTCCACACCGCCGATTTCGTCAGGCACTATCTCGGCCTCTCGGGCCTGGCCTGCACCGTATCCACCGCCTGCACCTCGGGCGCCAAGGCGGTAATAACCGGCCGTCACCTCATAACGGTCGGCGCCGCGGACGCGGTCGTGGCCGGTGGCGGCGACATTGTTTCCCCGTCGGTGCTGTTGGGCTTCCACTCCCTCGAAGCGGTGGACCGGGAGCCCTGCCTTCCCTTCAGCCGTCACCGGAAGGGCATCAACCTGGGCGAAGGAGCGGCCCTCTTTGTAATCGGCGGCCGTCCCGAGAAGCCCCCCTTCATCAGGTTGTCCGGCTGCGGCGAGAGTTCCGACGGGCACCACATCACGGCCCCGGAACCCGAAGGACGAGAAGCCTCGGCAGCCATGGCCGCCGCACTCACCGACGCGGGCCTGCGCCCGGAAGACATCGATTACATTAATCTTCACGGCACCGGCACGGATCTCAACGATCGGATGGAATCCAAAGCCACGGCGCGGGTTTTCCCCGGCAATCCCCCGGCCAGCGGCACCAAAGCCCTGGTCGGCCATACCCTGGGCGCGGCCGG
Source organism: uncultured Spirochaetaceae bacterium (assembly GCA_964419695.1). Taxonomy (GTDB): domain Bacteria; phylum Spirochaetota; class Spirochaetia; order SZUA-6; family RPPD01; genus JAFGSW01. Next base: position 10,829 of record CAYQRT010000036.1, read on the forward strand.
AGCCATCGAACTGGGGTTTTGTTGGCTCCTCTTGGCCCGGGAGAACGGCCAAGGTCTCCTCCCCCCCCATATCTGGGACGGTGCGTACGAAGAGGGCGTCCCGCGGCTGAACCTGGTGGAACCCGGGGGAACGACGGGCAGACTGCGTACATGCATGAGCAACTCGTACGCTTTCGGCGGGTGCAACGTGAGCCTGATCATCAGCCGTGAAAACGAAAACGGAGGCCCGTGATGGAAAACCGGCCCGTGACCTGTCCGGTTGACAAACCCTTGCTTTTCAGGTATTCACCCCACAGGGGATCCATGCTCCTCCTGGACCGTCTGGTGGATTACTCATTTTCGCCCGCCGCGCTTACCGCTCTGGTGGACATCACATCCGCGAGTCCCTTCTTCCACCATGAGATAAAGATGGTGCCCCCCTGGGTTTCGTTTGAATATATGGCGCAATCCATCGCCCTGTTGGCCGGCCTGCGCGGCGCCTCCCGCGGAAAAAAGCCCAAGATAGGATTCATCATGGGGGTGCGTGATTTCAAGGCTTTCTGCGATGGTTTTCCTGTAGGAAAAAAAGTGGAAATTCGCATCCGGCAGGTGCTGCTCCATGAAGCCGTGGCTGTATTTGAGGGAGAAGCCCGGCTGGACGGCGTCCGGGCCGCCGCCGGCACCCTCACTACCATGGAGGGCAGTCCGGCGTTGATAAAGAGGATGAAGGAGAACGGCAGTGAATGAAGAGATAAAATCCGTCCTGGTGACCGGCGCCAGCAAGGGCATCGGCCGGGCCATCGCGCTGGCGGCCGCCGCCGCGGGATACGAAGTGGCGGTGCATTGCCGCGGGGATCGGGCGGGCGCCGAAACCGTGGCGGAAGCCTGCCGAAAACAAGGCCGCGAGACCAGCCGGGTGCTGCAATTCGACATGGGAGACCGGCAGCAGACACGCCGCGTCTTGGAGGAGGACATCCAGGCCCGCGGGATCTATTATGGTGTGGTATGCAACGCGGGCATTTCCTCCGACGCCGCCTTCCCCTCGATCACCGAAAAGGATTGGGACAGCGTCGTCCATACCAACCTGGACGGATTCTACAATGTGATCCACCCTCTTATCATGCCCATGGTCCAGGCTCGCCGGCCGGGACGTATCATCACCCTCTCCTCCATTTCCGGCCTGGTAGGCAACCGCGGGCAAGTCAATTACAGCGCGGCCAAGGCCGGTATTATCGGGGCCACCAAGGCTTTGGCCATTGAAATGGGAAAACGGGACATTACGGTCAACTGTATCGCCCCCGGCATTATCGACACCGCGATGTCAAAGGAGGTTCCCTGGGATCTCATTAAGCCCGGTGTACCGCTGCGGCGAATGGGAAAACCCGAAGAAGTGGCGGCGTTGGCGGTCTTTCTGCTTTCGGAGGCGGCCGGCTATATCACCCGGCAGGTCATTTCCGTCAACGGAGGCATGGTATGAACCATCGCGTCGTCGTCACGGGCGGATCGGCCATAACACCGATCGGTAACGACTGGCCGGCCATTGAAAAGCGCCTGCGCGAAAAGAAAAACGGCGTCGTCTACATGAAGGATTGGGACAAATACCGGAAACTGAACACCCGGCTCGCCGCGCCGGTGACGTGGACCCCGCCCGAGTATCCGCGTAAAAAAACCCGCGGCATGGGGCGCGTCGCCCTGCTGGCGGTAAACGCCGCGGAATCGGCCCTGGGCCAGGCGGGCCTCATCGGTTCACCCGTTCTCTCCAGCGGAGAAACGGGTGTATCCTTCGGCTCTTCCACCGGCAGCGTCGACGCCCTGCTCGACTTTTACTCCATGCTTTCCAAAAACGACGCCCAGGGCATTACGGCCACCACCTATATCCGCTCCATGCCCCAGACGTGCGCGGTGAACATCAGCGTGTTTTTCTGCCTCAAGGGCAGGCTTCTCACCACCAATACGGCCTGTACCGCGGGCAGCCTGTCGGTGGGCCTGGGCTACGAATCCATCAAATACGGCCAGCAAAAGGTAATGATCTGCGGCGGCGCCGAGGAACTCAATTCCACCGGCTCCGCGGTCTTTGACACCCTGTTTGCCACCAGCACCAAAAACGACACGCCCCATCTCACGCCGCGGCCCTTTGACGCCGACCGGGACGGGCTGGTCATCGGTGAAGGAGCGGGCGCCCTCATCCTGGAGGAACTGGAACACGCGCTGGCGCGTCAGGCCGTCATCCGCGCGGAACTCATAGGCTTCGGCACCAATACCGACGGCGACCACATTACCCAACCCAACAAAGCCACCATGGAGACCGCCATGCGGCTGGCCCTCAAGGACGCCGCCCTCGATCCCTCAGCCATCGACTACATAAACGGTCATGGCACGGCCACCCAGCATGGCGACGTGGCGGAAAGTCACGCCACCTACAACTGCTTCCAACGCGCCGTTCCCATTAACACGCAAAAAAGCTATTTCGGGCACACCCTGGGCGCCTGCGGGGCCATAGAAGCCTGGCTCGCCATCAATATGATGAACTCAGGGTGGGTGGCCCCCAATCTGAACCTGGACAAGGTCGATCCGGCTTGTGCGCCCCTGGATTACATCACCGGCACGGGCAGGGAAATGGATATACGGCATATGATGTGCAATAATTTCGCGTTTGGAGGCATCAATACCTCACTTATTTTCCGCCGGTGGGAGGGATGAGCACAAAAAATCTACGGCGGGCACGGTCCCGTCTTGCTTGATATGTTTTGGTAATAAAGTCGTAAACGGGCTATGGAAAAGGGAAATTTTACACCTTGTGGAGGTTCTACTCATGAAGAAACTTCTTCTGGTAATCTGTTTGGCGACTTTCGCCTGCGTCGGGCTCTTCGCGCAAGTCTCATTTGAGAAAACCTATACGGGCCAAAATATCAAGACCCCCGCCGATATCGACAAATTGGAGACCGCCATCCTCGCCAGCCTAAACGGGTTTGGCTGGCAGGTGGAATCGAAAGGGGACGGTGAAATCACCGCTCAATATGAAAAAGGCCACGGCAAGATTATGGTCACAATCAAAGTCGAGTTTTCCAGTGAAGGTTATGCAATCACCTATGTGGACAGCAAAGGAATGAAGGTTAACCTGAAAAAAATGAAAATACACGGCAATTACCTGCGCTGGACTAGAAACCTGATAAAAGACATCGGGAAGAGATATTTCCGGCAATAACGCCAAATCAAACAATCAACCCTCCCCCTTGCGGAGAGGGTTTTTTCACCGATCAATCCCAGACGCTCCGTCGCGGCGCACCGGCCGCTACGGCGCCGGGCACCGGGTATTTTCCTTTTTTCGCGGTATTGTATATATTTATTTATGATGTACCCACCATGCATCAAGGCCGCATTAACGGGATAAATATGACAGGCGGCGGAAAGGGATAGATCATGTCGTATAGTGTCGGAAAAAAACGTTCATTCACATTCCTGTTTCTCTTGTGTCTGGCGGCACCCCTGCTTTCCGCCTGGGATGAGGGGTACCTGAGTCTCACCGTTCCCGTGACCACCGATTCGGTGCTCGCGGTCGAACCGGACCTGTCCGTGCGGCTGCTCGACATCATTCCGCCCGACCGGGCGGCCTTTCGCATCTCGGACGGCGTGGTCCTTCTGGACACCGCCCGGCTGACGCTTAATTACCTCACCAACCAGCGCGAACTCTCCGCAGAAATTTCCGGATGGCTGCCGCTCGGTCCCTTCTCCCTCGGCGCGGCCGTGGAAGGCATTTGGGCCGACGATCCGAACGTCCCCGCCGCTCGCTACTGGTCGGCCGCCGGTACCGTCTTCGCCGCGGGGTGGATCGTTCCCCGGGTTCTCCACTCGGCCCTCAATGTTCAATACGATCTTTTTTACGGACGGCTTAACCTTGGTCTGGGTGTAAGCGTAAGCGTCATCCCGGACACGCTCAGCATTGTAGCGGAAGGGCTTCTGTCACCCGTCGGCGCCTTGTCCTGGGCCTGGCAGGCGGGCGTCCTCATTAAAACCGCCGGGCACCAATTTCTCCTGTACGTGGGAAACGGCAACGACATGCGCCTGCGCAATATTCTGGCTGCAGCCCCCGACCCGGGCGCCGTAGCCTTCGGTGTCACCGTACGAAGAAGGATCAACCTCATTTTTAAATAACATGCTGTCGATGCCGGCCGACCGAACGCGCGGATTCCTGTCGGTATGTCCTTGATTCAATACCTCATCCCGGGGTATTTTTCAGGGAGAGATGAATGAAGCGCCGCTTTCCCTGAACGATCCGATCGTCGCACTCGCCACCCCCTGGGGAAAAAGCGCCGTGGCCGTGATCCGCACGTCCGGCGGCAGGTGTATCTCCCTGGCCGACGCTGTATTCCACGGTCCCCGCAACCTGGCCGAACGCGACGGCCACACCCTGTCCCACGGCCACGTGGTGGATCCGTCCACAGGTGAGAAAGTGGACGAGGTGCTGGCCGCCGTGTTCCGCGGTCCCCGCTCCTATACGGGTGAGGACGCGGTGGAGTTCCACCTGCACGGAGGACTTCCCACCATCGCCCGCGTCC
>CAYQRT010000037.1:0-15316 GCA_964419695.1 uncultured Spirochaetaceae bacterium
CCTCAAAGCCGAACGCGGCGTCGCCAATGTGGCATTTCTGGAAGGCGGCTACGACTCCCTGCCCCTCCCGGACTCAAGCGCGGACCTGGTCATTGAGGGCTGGAGCCTGCTCTACTACTTTGTCCGCGTGATCCAGCCCGACTGGCGCCCGCGCCTAGCCCAGGCCCTGGCCGAGATGCGGCGCGTGCTCCGGCCGGGCGGCACGATGATCTTTATTGAGACCATGGGCACCATGACCGACGGTCCGGTCCGGTATGATTGGGCGGCGCCGCTCTCTGACTACCTGGAAAACGAACTGGGCTGCCGGTCCCAAATCATTGCCACCGACTACCGTTTTGACTCGCCGGAACAGGCCGTGGACCTCATCGGCTTCTTCTTTGGGGAGGAAACGGCCGCCTCGGTAAAGGACCGCGGCGGCGTCATCGTGCCTGAGTGGTCGGGCGTGTGGTGGTGTACACCGGATTAAGCCCGGCCATGCCCACCGGCCTATTTCACCCGCCCCGGAATTGCGTTATAGTAAAAGAGAATGACACCCAAGGTACGGTTGACTGTCATCATACTCGCCGCCCTGCTCTCCGGCTGCGGCTTCATCCACCGGCCGGTCGAACTCTGGCCGGACGATATCGACACCGAAGTGGATATTCCGATCTTCCCGCCGTCCAGCGCCTGGAACACGGACATTGCGGGGTATCCCGTCCATGCCAACTCGGCCAATCTCATCGGTTCCATCGGTAACGACACCGGCCTGCACGCGGACTTCGGCACGGTCTGGAACGGCGCGCCCAACGGCATTCCCTTTACGGTGGTGAGCGGCGGGCAGGCGAAAATGAAGATAGTTTTCAGCTATGATGAGGAAAGTGATCCCGGGCCCTACCCCATCCCGGACAACGCGCCCATCGAAGGCGGGCCGTATGCAGCGGGCGACCGGCACGTGATCGTCATCGACCGGGACAACCATCTTCTCTATGAACTGTTTGCCGCTTATCCGCACACCCGCTACTGGACCGCGGGCAGCGGCGCGGTCTGGGACCTGAATGGAATAGACCGGCAGCGGGAATTAGGCTGGACCAGCGCGGACGCGGCCGGCCTGCCCATCTTTCCGGGGCTGGTGCGCTACGACGAAGCGGCCGCCGGGGAGATCCGCCACGCGCTGCGCTTTACCGTGGCCACCACCCGGCAGGCGTTCATCGCCCCGGCCAGCCACTACGCCAGTTCCAATACCGATCCGAACCGGCCGCCCATGGGCCTGCGCGTACGGCTCAAGGCCGCTTTCGACATCTCCTCGTTTTCACCCATCAATCAAGCGATCCTCACCGCCATGAAGAAATACGGCATGATCGTGGCCGACAACGGCGCCGACTGGTTCGTGTCCGGCGCCCCGGACCGGCGCTGGGACGACGACGACCTGCACGACCTGGGCAGGGTGCACGGCGGTGATTTTGAGGCGGTGGACACGGGGCCGATCGAACTCCCGCCTCCCTGAAAAAATAGGAAATTCCTCTTGACGAAACCGACTCAAAGTCTTACCTTCTTAGTGTCTTAGTTGTATAGTACACTATGGAGGTACAGAATGATAGCCATCACCGACCTGGGATTCGCTTACCGGCACAAGCCGCCGCTCTTTGCGAACCTCGACCTGACCCTGGCTCCGGGTAACATCTACGGACTCCTGGGCAAGAACGGCGCGGGCAAAACCACGCTGCTCAAAATCATCGCCGGCGCGCTCTTCGCCCAGAAAGGCGAGTGCGCCGTGTTCGCGGAGAACCCGGCTAAAAGAGCGCCGCGATTTTTGCGGGATATCTTCTTCATCCCCGAGGATTTTTCCGTGCCGCCCCTGACCGCGGCGGGTTTCACCAACTTGTACGCCCCCTTCTACCCCCGCTTCAGCCGGGACCGGTTCGCCGCCCACCTGGCCGAATTCCAGCTCACCCCCGGGAACCGGCTGGCCTCGCTCTCCTTCGGCCAGAAGAAAAAGTTCCTGATCGCCTTCGGCCTGGCGACCAACTGCCGCCTGCTGATCCTGGACGAGCCGACCAACGGCCTGGACATCCCCTCCAAAAGCCAGTTCCGTAAACTGGTGGCTGCCTCGCTCTCCGAGGAAAAAAGCTTCATCATCTCCACCCATCAGGTGCGCGACCTGGAATCCCTCATCGATCCCGTGGTCATCCTGGATCAGGGCCGGATCATATTCAACCGCCCCATGGCGGAGGTAATGAACTGCCTGGCCGTCTCCCTCTCCCACGATGAACCGGACCCCGCCACCGTTATCTACGCGGAGAAAGTACTGGGCGGCTACACCGTGCTTGAGCGCAACCGCGACGGACGCGAGGCGGTGATCGACCTCGAACTTCTCTTCAATGCCGCGGTCAACGCTCACGAAAAGCTGGCGCGGGCCCTGGAAAGGAAGGAATAACATGAACGAGACAGCCCTCCAGAAACATTTTGACCTGAAAAGATTTCTCTCTCTCGTCCGGTACGAGTTGTTCAGCCGCTACCGGGCGTTGACCGTCATCCTGTCCGTCACCGTGGGCATTGTCTTTTTGACCGCCGTGTTTTCCGCCGCGGCCTCGTCCGGGTTCCGGGTCTACCAGATCCTCTACCCCTCCGTAATTCTCATGGCGGGCGGCGTGATTTTTTCCAGCCTGGCTTTCAAGGAGACGCATGAACCGGGGAACGACCTGCGCTACCTGACGCTCCCCTGCTCGCGCCTGGAAAAAACCCTGGCAAAATTCGTGATCACGGCGCTGGGCTACGTGCTTGTGTCGGCGGCGGCCACCTTCGCCGCGTCCCTGCTGGCCGCGCCCTTTTCGCTGCTCATGTTCGGCCGGACCCACGGACTCTTCAACCCGTTCACCTCCGGCGTTCTCAAGATCATGGGCATTTACCTGATCGTTCAATCCGTCTTCGTCTTCGGATCGGTGTATTTCCGCAAGGCCGCCCTGGCCAAGACCATCCTCTCCCTGATGGGGCTGGCCTTTGCCCTGGCGCTCTTCGCCGGACTCGTCTTCGCCCTGACCCACATCGACCTCATTATCAATGGTTCCTGGGTCGACTGGCGGTACGCGGTCGGGCCGTTCCGGTCGCGGGCCTTCGTGGATTTCTGGAAGTACGTGCCGTGGATCGCGGGCCGGTTCCTGATCGCCCCCTTCTTCTGGATCCTGACCTTCATCCGGCTCGGGGAACAGGAGGTGCGTTCCGTATGAATTTCCAAAGCGCTTCGGCCATCTACCAGCAGATCGGCGACTACGTCTGCGAGAATATCCTTCTGGGGACCTGGCCGGAAGGGTCCAAGATTCCCTCCATCCGGGACCTGGCGGTCGCCATCGAGGTGAACCCCAACACCGTGCTGCGATCCTACAGCTATCTCCAGGAAAAGGAGATCATCCAGAACCAGCGCGGCCTGGGGTACTTTGTCGCGGAACACGGCCTGGAGAAAACCAGGCGCCACGTGAACGACGGCTTCGTCAACCACGAGCTGCCGCGCGTCTTCAACACCATGCGGCTCCTGGATCTCGATTGCGACGACCTGAAGCCGCACTACGCGGCTTACCGGAAGAAGCACACGAACCGGCAGAAAGGAACACACCATGAAAACGAGCAATAAAATCATTCTCATCAGCCTGGCGGCCCTCGGCGGGCTGGTGGTGACGGCGGCCGTCATATCCCGCGTCCTGATCGGCGCGGGACTGGATCACACGGTCCGCGGCGCGGTGGACATGCGCACCGAGGATCTCAAGGACTTCACGGCCATCGAGGCGAGCGCCGTGTGGGATCTGCACGTCACCCGGGGGGACTCCTACGCGGTCACCCTCTCCATCGACAAGAACGCGGAACGCGATCTCATCATCCGCCGGGAGGAAGACACCCTCGTGCTCGGCCAACGGGGGCCCGGGTGGCGCGCCCGCCCCGGTTCGTCCTGGCGGGCGGATATCACCATGCCGGCCATCAACCGGCTGGATTTTTCGGGCATGGGATCCGTCACGCTTTCCGGATTCTCAGGCGGGCGGCTCCGCGTCTCATCCAGCGGCGCGGGCGAGGTGCAATGCCGCGACAGCACGTTTGAGGACGTGTCCATAAGCCTGTCCGGCGTGGGAAGCGTCGATTTCAGCGCCGCGCGCACGGTCAACGCCGACGTGGATCTCTCCGGCCTGGGTTCGCTCAAGCTGCGGATGGACGGCGGGGAACTGCGCGGCGACCTGAGCGGCCTGGGCAGCATTGAATACACGGGAACCGTCTCGGCCGAACGCGTCACCAAGAGCGGACTGGGATCGGTGGAGCACAAATAACGCCCCACCGCGCCGGAGGCAAGAAACCTGCGTCAACGGCCGCCGGGCGCCCGCTTTTCCGGGGCCCGGCGGTTTTTTGCGCGCGGTACGCCGCGGCGATTAGAAAAACATCACGGTGATATTGGGGTTCTTCATGAAGTACTGGCGGATCTCGTCGAAGTCGCGCACGTGCTCGCCGAAAAAGTTGACGATGGTCCGCTCCGAGGTCACCATGCTGATGATGGCGCGGGAGAGCATCTTTACGTTGAAAAAGGGTTCCAACTGTTCGACGTTGCGGTTGTGCTTGAAGGTGATCTCGAACCGGAGCTGGCGCATGCGCACGTCAAAATAGGCGTACACGTAAAAGACGTAAACCGCAGTCTCCAAATTTTTAAGAACCGCCTCCTGCGTCACCTCGGTCAGGCATTTCTTCACGATCTTCTGAGCCAGCTCGTCGTAGCGCGACTGGTCATGGAGGAAGCGGTCGATGATGGCGGCCGCGGCCTTCTCGCAATGCTCGACGCTGCGCAGAGCGTCGTGGACCCGCCGGGCCTGATCCAGGACGGCCGCGGAGTCCCCCTCGGCCAGGGCCGGGTTCATGAGCAGGACCAGGTTGAGGAAGACCTGGGACTTATGGCGCTCGTCCGGATGGACGTTTTCGTCGTCCACGATGCCTACAATGATCTCGGAAAGAATCTTCAGGGCCACGATATTGGTCATCTTGAAGTTGTCCATCAGGTTCTGGACCAGCCCCTTGTAGCTTTTGAGCCGCTCGTAGTAGGGCGTGTAGTACTCCGCCTTGGTGATGTTGGCCGACTTCAGCAGGCCGATGGCAGTCACCTTGGTGACGTATTTGTGCTGAATGTTGCCGATGGGCGGGTAGTAGCGGATAAGAATGTCGGCGATCAGATCAAGATAATCAATCATTTCCGGCCGCGTCTTCCTCCGGTGTGCGCCACGTGTTTCCGGACGTTTTTCACCCCTCTATAGGCACGTCCGGGGCGCACAATATATTACTCATTATATATTAGCAGACGGACGGGAAAATGCAACCAATAATTTCCGAGCCCCCGGGGGTTTACATGACCAGGCCGTTCGTGCATAGTAAGGCCGTTCCGGCGCGACACCGGACGGAAAGGCGTTATCCGACTCCATGTGGGCAGCTATCGAACAATTCATCATCGGACACCAGCCGCTGATCCTGGCCGTTTCCATCGCTTCCGGCGTCCTTTTTCTGACAAGCCTCATATTGATTCCTTTCGCCGTGCTTCGCATCCCCGAAGACTACTTCATCCGCACAAAGCAACAGCCGGGCGAATCCGGCGCCGGCCGGATCCGGCGCCCGCCCATCGCCTGGCGCGCGGCTTGGCTCATCGTCCGCAACATTCTGGGCGTTCTTTTTCTCATCCTGGGAGGCCTGCTCCTGGTCCTCCCCGGACCCGGCTGGCTCACCATCCTGGTGGGGATCGCCCTCATCGAATTTCCGCTCAAACACAAGCTGGAAATGAAAATCCTCTCCCTGCCCGTGGTGCGTAACGCGGTCAACTCCTACCGCGTCAAGAAAAACAAGCCGCCGATTCTTTTCCCGGGGCCGGCATTGCAAAAAAAAACCACAGAGACACGGAGATACAGAGGAACACAGAGAGGAAAAAGACAAAAGGAATAAGACAAATATGGAATGATAAGGATGCCTACATACCGCTCCCATTCGAAAAAATACAACGTCTACAATTCATGTTATCTGCCAGTTACTATCACATACCAATAGATTTCCTAATTTTCCTTCTTTCCTCTTCTTCTCTGTGAACCTCTGTGCTTCTCTGTGCCCTCTGTGGCTAATTGGATTACGGGTTCAGCCCAGAATAAGCTTCAGCAGCGCCATGCGCACGTACATGCCGTTTTGGGCCTGGCGGAAGTAGGCGGCGCCGGGAAGGTCGTCCACGTCGGCGGCGATTTCGTCCACGCGCGGCAGGGGATGAAGAATGAGGGCCCGGGGGTTGTGTTCCTCGACGAGGGCGCGGGTCAGGACATAGGAGTGCTTGAGTCGCTCGTACGCAGCGGGATCGGGGAATCGTTCGCGCTGGATGCGCGTCATATAGACCACGTCCGCCTTGAGGGCCTCGGGCAGGGAGACGGTCACCGTGAACGGAACGCCGTGGGAGTGCAGTTCGGAAAGGAGCGCGTCCGGCAGGGCCAGTTCCCGGGGCGAACAGAAGACGAAGGAGGGCTCGAACGGTTGAAGCGCGAGACAGAGCGAGTGGACGGTGCGGCCGAACTTGAGATCGCCCACCATGGCCACGGTGAGTCCGTCCAGTCTCCCCGCCTCGCGGCGGATGGTATAGAGGTCGAGCAGGGCCTGCGTGGGGTGTTCGCCCGCGCCGTCACCGGCGTTGATGACCGGCGCGTCCGCGGCCGCCGCGGCCACAGCCGCGCCGCCGGTCTGCCCCTGACGCAGGACGATACAATCCGCGTAGCCTGAAACCATGCGCGCGGTGTCGCTCAAGGTCTCGCCCTTGGCCACGGACGAGGATTGCGGTTCGGACACGGTGATGACGCGCGCGCCCAGGCGCTGGGCGGCCGCCTCGAAGGAAAGCCGGGTGCGGGTGGAGGGCTCCAGGAAGATGACGCCCACGATTTTTCCCGCCAGGTCGTCGGACACGCCCCGTTCGCCGACCAGTTTTTCCATGTCCCGGGCGGTGTCGAGAATGTGCAGGATGTCCCCGCGCGGGAGGGCGCGCATGGAAAGGAGGTCATTCCCCCTGAGGGGGGAACGCCCGGCCGGCGCCACGCCTATTCCCCTTCGACCAGATATTTGCCGAGATTCTTGAGTTCGGCGATTTTTTCAAAGGTGGGTTTTTTATTTTTATTCATCTGTTTGTCGATGTCCACGGTGGTCAGGTAGAGTTCGTTCACCATGTCGGCGAAGATCTTCAGATTGACGGGGAAATTCTTGGCCGCCATCTCGGCCAGCACGCGGTCCGCGTTCGATTCGCCGGTGGAGCGGGTGAACATGCGGTCGCTGCCGCCCGATAGAAGCAGGCGCAGGTTGGGGGCCACCTCCTTGCGGGCGTGAAAGACGAACTGGGCCCCGGCGATGATGCGGTCGTAGAGTTCGTCCAGCTGGTACCCCTGCACCTTGTAGAAATCGGCCTTCTCGGCAATGCTGTCCAAGAGTTCCCAGGAGGTCTGGGAGATTTCCATGGTCAACAGGGCCCGGCGGATGTAGCGGTTATAGATGTTCTTGGTGAAGTGTTCCCTCATTTTATCGATGATCTCGAAGATCTTCGCTTCCTTGACGAGCATAGCGTACCCTGTCTGTATGCCTTTCTGTATCAGCCTAACGCAACCGGCACCGCCCCGTCAAGGAGCCGTTGGACGATTTTTACCCTGCCGGGCGCCCCGCCGCGCCATCTGTGCGGCGAGCAGGGAAAGAAACCGCTGCTTGTCGGGGAATCCCCGGGGGGCGATCAGCCGTCCCGCCGGCGTATCGCAGACCAGACGCATGATAATGGTTTCCGGTCCCAGCAGTTCCAGGGCCGCTATAACGTATTCCAGGTGCTCGGCCGCGTCCGGAACGTGAACGCTTCCCGCGGCGTATTCGTCAGCCAGCGGCGCACCCTCCACCACGTGCAGGTTATGGATTTTTACGGCGTCCGGTTTCATACCCGCCAGACGGCGCACGGTCGCCTCAATCTCTTCCCTCCCCTCGCCGGGCAGGCCGAAAATGAGGTGCACGCACACTTTCAGGCGATGATCCCGGCAAAGGGCAAAGGCACGCAGAAAATCCCCGGTCGTATGACCCCGATTGACGCGTTGCAGGGTCCGGTCATGGAAGGACTGGAGGCCGAGTTCCACCCAGACATCCCGCCGGTGGTTCATGTATGACGAAAGCAGCGCGGCCTTGTCCCGATCCAGGCAATCGGGCCGGGTGGAGACGATCAGCTCCCGGAAATCGGCGCAGGCCAGACCGCGATCGTAGATTTCCCGCAGCCGTGCCACCGGCGCGTTGGTGTTGGAGAAGGCCTGAAAATACAGCAGAAACTCCTCGGCGCCGTAACGTTTTTTTAAAAACGCGAGGGCGCCCCTGATTTGATCCTCCAGCCCCTCCGCCTTCTTCTGGTAGGGAGCGCGCGCCCCCCCCGGACCGCAATAGACGCATCCCGGCGTGTCCCGGCCGGGCCCGCGATGCGGGCAGGAGAATCCAGCGTCCACCGCCACCCGGTAAACCGTGCCGCCGTATCGTTGGCGGAGGTAGCGGCGGTAGGAGTAATACGGTTCGGAATCGGATGCCATGGAATAAATATACCACGACCGAACGAGGTCCGTCACGGCGGATCGCCCTGACAACAGGCGATCTGAGATGATTGTGAAAAATCTGAAAATGACGATACTATTACTAAAGAAACAGGCGTGAAGGAAGCTGACACGCATTCCTGATCGGTGGGGAAAAATGAATTTATTACAATTTCTTCCGGATACTGTTTCCGGGAATATATTGTTCCGGCTTTTGTTCTCATTTATTTTCGGTGCATTAATTGGGTTTGAACGAGATGTTCACGGAAGGCCGGCCGGGCTCCGGACGAATATTCTGGTAAGCCTTGGCTCCTGCACGTTCATGATTCTATCTTTTTTCGCCGCAACCGTCCCCGGTTTGCCCGTCCAAGGCGATCCCACCCGGATCGCCGCGCAGATTATTACCGGAATAGGATTCATCGGCGCCGGCGCCATCCTGAAGCATGGTTTTTCCATTAAAGGGCTTACCACGGCGGCCAGTCTCTGGATCTCTTCCGCTCTTGGCATGTGCTGCGGCGCCGGGTACGTCGAACTGGCCGGATATACGACCGTTCTCGCGATCATCACCCTCCAACTGCTTGATCTGTTCGAAAGAAAAATCCCCCGGGATACCTACCGGAGGCTGAGGATCATTACGGCCGCCGATTCGAATTTCGATGAGATTATGAGCACCATAAAGAACCTCAGCCTCAAGGTCCTCAGTTTCGACCATGAATATGACTATGAAAGCCAGCGGCTGACCATGGTTTTCGCCCTAAAAATGAAAAGCCACAATACGGCGCTTTCATATTTCAATTCAATAAAAAGCGAACTTGAAAAACTCGATCTGCAAATATCCCGGATCAGCTGGGAAGCTGAACGGTAAATTATTTTATACATGTATCCCACTCCTCGATTCTCGCCTTCATCCTTGCAGCCAGCTCTTCCTTGTCTCCGGAAATCTCTATCTTTTCTATTCTATCGCCCTGCCTGATACTGTTTACCACTTCCTGATCGCTTTTACTCATAACTGCTCCGAAAACCGTATGCTTCCCGTTCAGCCAGGGTGTTGCCGCATGGGTGATGAAAAACTGGCTGCCATTGGTTCCCGGTCCCGCATTGGCCATGGACAGGATTCCCGGACGGTCATGCTTCAAGTCGGGCGTGCACTCATCTTCAAAATTATATCCCGGTCCGCCCGTGCCCGTTCCCAGGGGACAACCGCCCTGTATCATAAAATTGTCTATGACCCTGTGGAATTTCAGTCCATTATAATACCCGTGCCCGGCAAGGTTTGAAAAACTTGCCACAGTGACGGGAGTTTTATCCGCAAAAAGGGTGACATTGATTTCACCTTTCGACGTAGTTATTTTTGCTTTCATATTGGGTCCGAGTCACAGCATAACACTGAAGGACCGCGTGTTTCAAGGAGTTCGCCTCCCACAGGACCAAGACCGGGCTCCGTTTCCAGGTTCCTCGTGTCCGCGAGGGGTAGACGCCGTACCGTCTGACACTACAGATGGGCGGACGATATCCCAAGAAACCGCATCTTAAAAAAGCGACCGCACAAATTGCCAATGGATCGCCGATATGGTACTATAGAACAGTTGGAGAAAATTCATGACCGATACAAACACGGTGCGCCAGGCCGCGGTAAAAGCCAAGGAGGCGGCCCTGGTCCTGCAGGGGCTGTCCACCGGCAGCAAGAACCAGGCCCTGACCGACATCCGCTCGGCGCTGGAAAAAAACAAAGCCGGCATCTTCGCGGCCAACGCCCGGGATCTGGAACGGGCTAAAAAAGAAAACCTCGCCTCCCCCCTGGCCAAGCGTCTGGTCTTCGACGAGCGGAAACTGGGCATGACGCTGGACGGACTCACCAGCCTTATCGGCCTGGAAAATCCCGTGGGTAAAACACTCTCCGCCCTGGAACTGGAAAAGGGGTTTGAACTCTACAAGGTGACCTGCCCCATCGGCGTGATCGGCATCATCTTTGAATCCCGGCCGGACGCCCTGGTCCAGATCGGGAGCCTTTGCCTGAAAAGCGGTAACGCGGTTCTCATGAAGGGCGGCCGCGAGGCCAAAGAAACCAATGAAATCCTGGCCCGTCTCATACACGACACGGCCGTGGCGGCCGGCTTTCCCGCCGGATGGCTGCAGCTTCTGGAGAGCCGGGAGGACGTCGGCGCCCTCCTCAAATTGGAAGGCCTGGTGGACCTCATCATCCCCCGCGGCTCCAACGAGTTCGTGCGCCACATCATGAACAACACCTCCATCCCCGTCATGGGGCACGCCGACGGAATCTGCCACATGTACGTGGCCGAGGACGCGGATATCGATATGGCCGTACGCCTGACCGTGGACGGGAAAACACAGTACGTGGCGGTCTGCAACGCGCTGGAAACGCTCCTCGTGCACGCATCGATCGCGTCTGCTTTCCTGCCCGCCGTGAAAAAGGCCCTGGACGAAAAGCAGGTAGCCATCCGCGGTTGTGAGAAGACGCGGCAGATCATCGACTGCCAGGCCGCCGGTGAAAAGGACTGGGGCGCCGAATATCTTGACTACATTCTCTCCATTAAAGTGGTGGACGGCTTGGAGGCCGCGGTGGAGCACATCAACACCTACGGCTCCAGGCACACCGACTCCATCGTCACGGCGGATAAAAAGAAGGCCGGCTACTTCCTCACCTTCGTGGACTCAGCCAACGTGTTCTGGAACGCGAGCACGCGCTTCTCCGACGGCTTCAACTACGGCCTGGGCGCCGAAGTGGGCATCAGCACCAACAAGCTGCACGCCCGCGGCCCCGTGGGCATGGAAGGGCTTCTCATCTACAAATGGAAACTTCTGGGGAACGGTCAGGCCATGGCCGACTTTGCCGGTCCCGACGCGCGGAAATTCACGCATAAGAAACTCGACAAACAATCTCCTCTGTAAGCATACCGGGATGGGCGTACGGTTTCATGAAAGGGAAACTCTTTCTCCTCACACATTGAAACCGCCAGCCAATCCCCGACAGAAAAGGTTTTTACTGATACACCATTGGGATTGGCCGACCGCCCTGAAGCGTCAGAAAAAACTTGCCTTCCGGCGGGCTTGTACGCTATGATGACGGCGAAAGGAGTCCAGTATGCGCGCCGTTATACCCCTGCGCCGCCGGCCGATCGACATTGTCATCATCGGTTTTTTCATCATCAATCTTCTGTTCATCACCTACATCGTCGATTTTGAGCAGATCGCCATTCCCGATCCCGTGGACCCGGCGGCCCAAAACTTCACCTACCCGGTCTGGCCGCCCGCGCCGCTGGTGGATCTGGTGCACTGGTGGGCCCAAAACTTCGACCCGGTGATCCTGGCCCGCCCGCCCTGGTGGAAGGCCACCATCTGGATCGACGCCCTCATCTTCGGGCCCATGTACGCGCTCGGTATCTACGCGTTCATCCGCGGCCGCGAGTGGATCCGGCTCCCCTCCATCATCGCCTCCGCCATCCTCTGGACCAATGTCACCATCATCCTGAGTGAGGAGATCTGGGGCGTGCACGCCGGTCCGGCCCTGCCCCTGGTGCTCCTGGCCAACGCCCCCTGGTTCGTCTTCCCGTTCATCATCATCGCCCGCCTGTGGAAGCCGCACCCGTTCACCCGGTCAGTCGAGGAGGCTGCCGCCGATGCCGCGGTCGGAACATAAGCGAGACGCGGCTTTCCGGGAGACCTACGGCCCCTGGGCCCTGGTGGCCGGCGCGTCCAAGGGCATCGGCGCCGCCTTCGCGGAAATGCTCGCGCAGCGCGGATTGAACCTGGTACTCATCGCGCGCACACCGGCCGACTTGGACGCCTTCGCCCGTTCCCTGGAAACTCGGCGGGGAATTCAATCACAACCGCTGGCGCTGGACCTGGCCGATGAGGCCGTAGTTCCCGCGATCATCGAAAAGATCGAACAGTTGGCAATCGGTCTGCTGGTTTACAACGCCGCGCTTTCGCCCATCGGTCCCTTTCTCTCGCTCTCCCCGGAGGAACACCTGCGCATCCTGCAGGCCAACTGCCGTACGCCCCTGCTCCTGAGTCATGCGGCCGCGGAACGGATGAAGCAACGCCGACGAGGGGGCATTATACTCATGAGTTCCTTTTCCGGCCTGCAGGGAGGCCCCTGGTTCGCGGCTTATTCCGCGAGCAAAGCCTATCTCATTACCTTGGCGGAAAGTCTGCGGGAGGAACTGAAACACGACGGCGTTCATGTGATCGCCCCCATCGCCGGAGCCACCGGCACCCCCACTTACTGGTCGGGATTGAAAGGCCATGCATCGGGCGTGCCGGTCATGTCGCCGGAAGCCGTGGCTCGCGTCGCGCTCCGTAACCTGGGCCGCCGCGGCAGCGCGGTCACGGGCGTCTTCAACAAAATCTCCGCTTTCCTGCTGGCCAGATTCACGGGCCGCGCCCTGCGAACAAAACTCATGGGCCGCATGATGAAACCGCGATTGTGAATGAGCATGAGAAGAAGACGGAATGGCGGTCTACCCGCCAACCCACAATTCACTTCCACACTCACAGCCTGCCAAACCCGCACCCTTCCCCTCCTCATCCCGTGTCTCATCCCGTCCCCTGCCTGTTTATCTCCCGTTCGCCGAGAATGGGCGGCGTTGGTCGGGTTGTGAAAATCAAAACAATGCAATTGCTGAAAATTCTCCTCGTCCACGCCAATGGGCATGGACGACGAAACCTTTCAGAAGGGTTAAGATAGATGAGTACACAAATTGTCCGGACTGTTGGTTTGGAATAAAAAAACATCATAAAATGAGGAGAATAAAAATGAAACGGACCGCTCTTTTCTCAATGCTCACGATTTTTTTACTGATCTCGCTTACCGGATGCCCTGTCGGGGAGGTTCTCCCCGCCGGGAATGCCCGACTCAACCTTCCACCGCCCTTCATACTCCCTCTGGCGGGAACGCTTCCTGATAAAAATGAACATGCGCAATTCAAAGGAACTCTGTCCGGCGACCTATCCGGCCGCTATTTCGTTATCCAGCACAGGGATAGCGGAAAATACCTGATTAACTATTACGGCGAGCTTAAGCTGAAAAATTGGCATGATGTCGCCACCAATGACGCCGGTCAAGGGTTATGGAAATTTTCCCGAAGCAGGAAATATAGTAAAGCCAATAATTATCCTCATGATTATTATAAAATCGTCAGTTATCGCGGGGGCAGTATCACGGCCAATATACCGAATTTTACGTTGAGGCTGGATGGAACCGGGGGAAAATCAGTTTGCTGGTGGATACACGATAGAGAAAAAGACGGTACGTATTTATTGCGAAGTCTTAAGGATACGGGCTATCGTATGTATTCCGGGAGTCCATATACGAGCGTTGGACTTTCAGAGAATTCGCGAAGCGGGAAACTATTTCTCATAGCTCAACAGGATATGACCACGTTTTGGGGGACAGGAGGTAATTACATCCCTGTTACCGTAAGAAATTGAATATTTTTAAGTTGATTTCTCTTACACCGCGAGCCGGTTATCTTTAGGGACCCTTGAAAAACTGAGGTTTTCAAGGGTCCCGTTCCCTAAATAAATGTTTCTTTCGGTTCCACCCGTCAAACCTCCCACCCTACTCTCTTCATCCCGTGTCCCATGCCGTCTTATACATATCTTCCTCCCCTCCCCTTCGCCGCCCATTCGGCCCCAATCGTCTCCCCCCTGTAAGCGACTTGTAATGTACCTGTAAAACATGCCCGTTTTCATCCCGCCGCGATTGATGTGTGGTCGGCGGGGGAATACATTTCACAACAACACTGCCGGACGGTATGTTATGCCGAGGCAGAAGCACAATCAGTTTTCCCAAGGAGGAAAAACACAATGAACAAAATTGCATTGGCCGCGATTGCCGCGGTGCTCACTGCCGGATTTCTGGGCTGTTCGTCGGCGCAGGTGCTGACCAACCCGGCCGCCCAGTTTCCGCTCCCCGTGTCCGACAAAACGCCGGCCTTCCTGTTCCCGATCAACATGAGTCACATCGGCGTTTCGGGCGGCAATCCCGACGTCATGGGCGCGTCCGTCACCGCGGGCGTGGCCTCCAAGTTCGGCAAGAAGGTCGTGTCCGGCCAGCAGCTCTTCGACCTGGTCGGCAACCTCTCCTGGCAGCTGGCCCATACCATCGAGTCGCAGGCCAAGGCCGGCAAATGGAAGATGACCGGCAGCGCGGAAAAGACCGCCTCCGATCTCTCCCGGAAGATGAACGCCATCCTTTCCAAACTCACGTCCCTGAAACTTATTCCCGCCAGCTTCAAATTCAGGTACATCATCGCCGTTCACTCGCACGGCAAGGCCGCCATGATGCCCAAAACGCTGGAAATCAACAGCTGGGGCGGCATCTACGACGTGGAGACCAAGGAAATCCTGTCCTACATCGACTCCACCGGTACCGTGGCCGATGACAGCAAGGCGATCATCGCCCAACTGCCCGGGGTGTATAACGAGATCATCTCCCAGATTCTGGAAGGCAAAGGCAACTGAGTCCGACCACTGGAGCGGGGACCTGCCCGCTCCAGCCTTTCATTTACTGTCCGCCGGTCGGTTCCCTTGTGGAATCGGGCGGACGGACCCCGGCGAGGCCGGGTGTACACACCGGTCCGTACGCGCCGGCCGGCCCCCTGGCGGGCCGTGCGACCGGTGATCATTTTCCAAGGAGCTTGTTATGCGCAAAGCGTTGCTACCTGTTTTCCTGCCGCTCCTGGCGGCGGCCGCCCTGTTGGCGTCCTGTTCCGCACGCCCGGACTACTACGGCT